>NZ_FR886605.1:0-25811 GCF_000436575.1 Clostridium sp. CAG:265 | reverse complement strand
TGATAAAATTGTTACTTTAGAAAAGGCACTAAAAGTTATAAGAGGAAAGTCAAAGATAAATATTGATTTAAAGGTAAATAACGATGAAGAGTTAATATCTAAGCTTGTAGCGGAATTAATAGAAAAATGCAATATGGAGGAAGAAGTAATAATAACCTCCAGTAATTATGGAGTATTGCTAAAGGTTAGAAATTATAATAGTAATATAAAAATAGGATATATTACTAGAAGTTTAGCAGAAGATTTTAATATTGATGAAATTGATGCTATTTCTATAGCCTATGAAGGATTAAATGAAAGAGTTGTAGAAAGAGTTCATAAACTTGGTAAGGAGATGTTTGTTTGGACAGTAAATAATGAAGAGGAAGGTCAGAGAGCTATTTATTTAGGGGTGGATAATATAATAACTAATGATGTAATAAGGATTAGAAGTCTTATAAATAATTAAAAAATTATAAAGGAATTCGCACTTTTGATAAAATATAGGGTTTTAGATATGTTAAAGATTAAGTATGGTATAATTTAGATATTATACAAATGATAGAATTAGGTGATATAGTGAGAATTAATAAATTATTAAGCAATTTAGGAATATGTTCAAGAAAAGAAGCTGCAAGATATATAGAAGATGGAAGAGTCAAGGTTAATGGTATTTTATCTATACCAGGTCAATGGGTGGAGGAAAGTGATGAAATACTTATTGATGATGAGCCGGTTTCTGCCAGAGAAAAGATATATATAGCACTTAATAAGCCTGTGGGGATAACATGTACAGCAGAAAAGACTGTGAAGGGTAATATTATAGAATATATGAATTATCCAGAGTATATTTTTCCGGTAGGAAGATTAGATAAGCCATCGCAAGGACTTATTATTTTAACCAATGATGGTGTTTTAGCTAATAAGATTTTAGAATCAGAAAATGAACACGAAAAAGAGTATATTGTAACTTTAGATAGGGAATTTGATGAAGAATTTATTAAAGGTATGTCCAGTGGAGTTGAAATATGTGGACAAGTCACTAGATCATGTAAGGTGTTTAGAATGGACAATAATACTTTTAAAATTATTCTCACTCAAGGATTAAATAAACAGATAAGGAGAATGAGCAAAGTTTTTGGCTATAATGTAGTAAAGCTTGAAAGAGTGAGAATTATGAATATAACATTAGATGGTATTGAGTATGGAAAATATAGATTTATTTCTAAAAATGAAGTAGAGGAAATGTTAAGATTAACTGAAAAAAATAATTTGTAAAAAATATTGAAATTTTTAAATTAGCTTGATATAATATGTTTTTAAAAGATTAGTGCTGCAACACTAATCTTTTAAAACTTTTACTATTAAATTAGAATTATTTAAAGTCTTTACTAGTGAAACCTAAAGGTAATAATTCTTTTAATAAGAATTCTTTGTAATCATCAGGACTTTTAGCTAAGATAACTCTAAAAGTTTCTGGATTGCAGAATTCGGCCATTACTTGTCTACACACACCACATGGAGCGCAATAATCACCTTCGCCCATTTTAACATCAGCTTTGTTTCCTACAATAACAATAGCTGAGAAATCTTGTTGTCCTTCTGAAACAGCTTTAAAGAAAGCAGTTCTTTCAGCACAGTTTGTTGGAGAAAAGGCAGCATTTTCAATATTACATCCTTGATAAACCTTTCCATTAGTGCCAAGTAGTGCAGCACCTACATTGAAGTTTGAATATGGAGTGTAACAAAAGTTTTGAGCTTCAAATGCTTTTACAATTAACTCTCTATCACTTATCATTTAGTTCACCTAAACCTTTCAAATTTAAATAAATTATATACAATAACACCAATATATATTATTGTATAAAGGAATAATATTATATCAGAAAAAATATTAAAAGTAAATGGCAATTAAACTAATAGTACATGTAATGCTGATGTTTGTTCCTAAAGTAAGCATGGATAGTAGTTATATTTTAAATATAGCAGTTTATTCAGTGGTATTTTTAGGATATGCCATATGCAGAGTGATAAAAGCAGTAAGTGCTAAAAATGGAGAATTAGTAAAGGAACTATAGAAAATAAGTTGTAGGTTTAAAATAATCTACAACTTATTTTTTATACTTTAAATAATTACTTAGTTAATAAAATTAGTAAGTTAATATTTCAGCACCATCTTCAGTGATTAATATTGTATATTCCCATTGAGCAGATGGGTATCCATCTGCTGTTAATGCAGTCCAATCATTATCTGCATCGATAAATAAATCTGGAGCTCCCATATTAATCATTGGTTCAATAGTAAAAGTCATTCCTGGTACTAGAAGCATACCTGTTCCTGCTTTACCAACATGAGAAACAAAAGGATCTTCGTGGAATTGTAAGCCTATTCCGTGTCCACCAAATTCTCTAACTACAGAGTAGCCATTGGATTCAGCATGTTTTTGAACAGCTTCAGCAATATCACCCATGAATCCCCATGGCTTAGCAGCCTTTAAACCACAATCTAGACATTCCTTAGCAACATTAACTAACTTATCAAGCTCAGGGTGTACAGCACCTATTTTGAACATTCTTGAAGCATCTGAGAAGTAACCATTAAGTATTGTTGAAACATCAACATTTATTATATCTCCATCTTTAAGAATTACATCTTCACTAGGAATTCCGTGACATATTTCATCGTTAATTGATGTACAGCAGCTTTTTGGGAAACCTTGATAGTTTAAAGGAGCAGGTATAGCTCCTTGAGATACAGTAAAGTCATGAACAAGTTTATCTATTTCAGCTGTAGACATTCCTGCTTTAATATTTTTAGCAACTAGGTCTAAAACTGCAGTATTTATTTTAGCACTAGCTTTTATACCTTCAATTTGTGCTGGAGTTTTTATAATTTCTCTTGGAGGAACTTCAGCACCATTTCTTTGATGGTGTGCTATTTTTTCGTCAAATTGTAAGTGACATTGTTTATATTTTTTATTACTACCACACCAGCAGTGGTCATTTCTGTTTAAAGTCATTTCATTATCTCCTTATTATCGAATATATAGTTATTATATTACTATATTTAAAAAAGAAAAAGGGAAAATAGAATAAGTGATAATTATTTTCAATTATTTTGTAAAAAATATAGCGTGATTTAATTCATAAGTAATAATATGGTAAAAAGTAGTAAATATTATTAATGATGTAATACTTTAAAAGAATTATGATATAAGCAAATAGTAATGAAGAAAGGAAAATGATATATGAATAATTCTCAAATAATAATCCAATATATATTAAAGTATGGAACAGCAGTTATATTTTTGCTTTTATTTTTAGAACAATTAAATTTTCCAGGTTTAGCATCATCAATTTTAATGCCAGCCATAGGGGTTTTTGTAGCCAAGTATGAATATAGTTTTATTTACGTGTTTATACTAACGTTAGTAGCTGCAATATTAGGAAGTTTGACGTTGTATTATTTAGGATATTTCATAGGGAATCCTATGATTAATTGGGTAAAGAATAAGTTTCCTAAAACCAAGGAAATAATAGATAAAATTTTAATGTATACAAATAAATATGGTAGTAATGGTGTACTTTTATGCAGATTTATTCCTGGAGTGCGAACATTGGTATCTTTAGTATGTGGAAGTGTAAAGGAAAGTTTAATAGAGTTTTTAATATTTTCATCAATTGGTATTGGGATATGGAATTTAGTATTAATGTTAAGTGGTTATTTAACAATAAATTTAATTAACAGATAATAAGATATATAGTGATATAGTTATTTATACGATAAATAACTATATCACTATAGTAAAAAGCTTTAGAGTATAATATATAGAAAAGGTAACCATATCTAATATATAATAGAAATATAAAATTAAGTATATTCGTTTTAAGAATGATTATGAGGTAAGTTTATGATAAATAATGTTAATTTAGTTGTTGAATACATATTAAAGTACGGAATAATATTTTTGTTTTTTATAGTGTATCTAGAGTATTTAAATCTTCCTGGGTTGCCAGGTGGAGTAATACTACCAGCCATAGGAGTACTTATTGCCAATAATGAATATAGCTTTTTTGGAATGTTTATAATATCTGTTTTAGCTGGTGTCTTAGGTAGTATATCACTATATTATGTAGGATATTATGTAGGAAATCCTTTATTAGAATGGATAAAGAAAAAATTTCCTAAAGCAAAGGGTTCCATTGATAAAGCTTTTGATTTTAGTAAAAGATTTGGTAGTAAAGGTGTGTTTGTTTGTAGGCTTTTGCCAGTTGTACGGACTATAGTTTCTTTGATTTCAGGAACTGTTAAGGAAGATATAGTTGAATTTACAATTTACTCTACTTTTGGTATAGCCATATGGAATTTAGTATTTATCTTTGGGGGATATATAACAAGTAAAGCACTGCTGTGATAATAATGAATTATGAATGATGAGTTGAAAAAGGAGCTTTCTTAAGGAAGCTTCTTTTTTATATTTTTAGAAGAAGAGTATTTACTGGTTTTTTATGCGGAGTAGGTATTATAGGAATTTTGTGTGAAATGGTTAAATATGTACTATAAATTCTAAGAATATTATAATTAAAATAATGTATTAGTTTATGGAAATAAGAATATGAATTATATTGAGTAAGAAATAGGAGGCTTATGTATAATGATAAATTTTGCCCATAGAGGAGCAAGTTCTGATTATCCAGAAAATACATTGCTTGCTTTTGAAGAAGGAATAAAGTGTGGAGCATCAGGAATTGAACTTGATGTTCAGAAAACAAAGGATAATAAGATAGTTGTTATTCATGATGAAGAGGTTGAGAGAACCTTTAAAGGAAAAGGGTTGGTAAAGGATTTTACTTTAAGGGAGCTTAAAGAACTTCAAACTAGAAGAGCTTTGTTTGAAGGAGTGCAAGGAACAGGGATTCCAACTTTAGAAGAAGTATTAAACTTAATAAGGAATAGTGATGTGATTTTAAATATCGAATTAAAGACAGATATGATACATTATGCAGGAATTGAACAAGATGTAATAAATATGATTGAAGATTATGAAATGAAAGAAAGAGTAATTATCTCAAGCTTTAATCCAGACTCTATAAAGTTATGTAAGCAAATAGATGGAGAAATTAAAACAGGATTATTATATTATGAGCCTATAGAAAATATAGTTAAAGTTGCTAAGGAGTTAAAGGCTGATGCAATTCATCCAGATTTAAGACTGGTTTCAGCAGAGTTAATAAAGGAAGTCCATGCCAATAATTTAAAGATTAATGTATATACAGTTGATTTACCTCTATATATGAGGCTACTTATTGCAGCTAAGGTAGATGGGATTATTACTAATTATCCAGCGTTGTTAGATGAAATTATGCAAGAAGAACTTAAAGGATAAGATTGTAAAAATAGTTGATTTTAGGTAAAATGTATGATATTCTCAATTATGTAAATTTAATAAGACAGTTCGTGACCCTCCTGTCTATAAACAAAACTAGGAAGTGAAGATTATATTCTAAAACAATAGGGCATTTTTATGCCCTTTTTTTATGCTTTGGAGGTGATTTTCATGGAAAATAATATAAAAATTAATTCAACAAAAAGGTTAACATTATCAGCATTAGTAATTGCTCTTTATGTAGTTATAATGTTTTGTACACAATCTTTTGCTTTTGGGCAATTTCAAATAAGGATTGCCACAACAATATATTCTTTATCATACATCTTCCCTTTTCTAGTTTTACCATTAGGTATTGCAAATATAATATCTAACACAATAATGGGAGGTTTAGGAGTCTTAGATATGCTAGGTGGAGGATTAGTTGGAATAACAACATCATTCCTTATTGTTCTTATAAGAAAGTATAAGCTAAATATAAATTTAGCAGCAATTCCAATAATATTTGTGCCGGGACTAGGGGTAGCTACTTGGTTATCATATTTATTAGGAATACCTTATAAAGCTATGGCATTTAGCTTATGTGTAGGACAAGTTATACCAGGTATATTAGGAGTAATTATAATAAAAATACTTAGCAGTAAGATTAAGGAGATTTAATTTATGAAGGAAATAACTTTACTTGGAAATCAAAATACTAAATATGAATATGATTATAATCCTAAAATATTAGAAAGATTTGAAAATAAACATCCAGATAATGATTATTTTGTAAAGTTTAATTGTCCAGAGTTTACAAGCCTTTGTCCAATAACTGGTCAACCAGATTTTGCAACTATCTACATATCATACGTACCTGATAAATACATGGTTGAAAGTAAATCATTAAAGTTATATTTATTTACCTTTAGAAATCATGGTGATTTCCATGAGGATTGTATGAATATAATAATGAAGGATTTAATAAAGCTTATGGAACCTAAGTATATAGAGGTATGGGGAAAGTTTACACCAAGAGGTGGAATTTCCATAGATCCATATTGCAACTATGGAAAGCCAGGAACAAGGTGGGAAGAGGTTGCTTTTAACAGATTAGCAAATCATGATTTATATCCTGAAAAAATAGATAATAGATAAATTTTATGTGCTATATTAATAAAAATTAATATGGCACTATTATTTTTATGTAAAATATGGATATAATTTATTGAGAGGTGACTTATATATGAATAAAGTTTTTATTATTGAAGATGATGTAAAGATAAATGAACAGTTAGGTAGCTTTTTAAAAAGATATGGTTATGAAGTAGCTACTTCCTTTGACTTTGAAAATATAGTGGACATAGCTTTGGAAGAAAACCCAAAAATAATACTATTAGATATAAATCTACCTGTTTTTGATGGATATTATATATGCAAGGAAATAAGAAAGCAGTCCAATGTACCTATCATAGTTGTAACTAGCAGGGATACTGAAATGGATGAGCTTATAAGCATGAATCTTGGAGCCGATGATTTTATTACTAAGCCATATAATGCAGCCATTTTATTGGCAAGAATAGAATCAATCATAAGAAGAGTTTATGGAAATAATAGTATGGAGATATATGAATATAATGGATTAAGATATAACCTTTCCACCAGTGAAATGGAATATGAAGGTAATAAAAGTGACCTTACTAAAAATGAAAGTAGGATTCTTTACACTTTAATAAAGAATAAAGGAAAAATAGTTTCTCGTAGTGAACTTATGAAGTATTTATGGCAAAATGATGAGTTTGTAGATGATAATACTTTAACAGTTAATATAAATAGGCTAAGAAAAAAGATGGAGGAAATTGGAGCCAATAATATGCTTACAACTAAGAGAGGACAAGGTTATATATTAGTATGAAATTAATTGAATATATTAAAGAAAAATTTGTTTTTATGGTTATTAATATTGTAATGACTCTTTCAGGTGTTGTTATTTTAAAAGCATTAAAAGTAGATACATATACAATAGTATTTATCAGCATATTAAATCTTATAGGAGTATTTAGCTGTTATATTTATGATTATTTTAATAGGAAAAAATATTATGATAATTTATTTAAGAATTTAGATGGGCTAGATAAAAAGTATTTTATAGCAGAAATATTAGAGTCAGGAGATTTTATTGAGAGTAATATTATTTATTCTGTACTGGAGGAATGTACTAAATCCATGAAGGATGAAGTAGCAGATTTAAAAAGGAATATTAATGATTATAAAGAGTATATTGAAACATGGGTACATGAAATAAAGACACCTATAGCATCTGCTAGGCTTATTTTAGAAAATGATGAAGGATATATTAATAAAAGTGTCTTGGAGGAAATTGAAAAAGTAGAAGGTTTTATAGAACAAGTATTATTTTATGCTAGAAGCAGTACAGTAGAGAGGGATTATATAATCAAGAAAATACCATTAAAAAATAGTATAAATTCAGTTATAAGAAAAAATGCAAACATACTTATTGAAAAAAGAGTTAAGATTCAACTAGAAGATATAGAAAAAAAGGTCTATTGCGATAGCAAATGGATTGAATTTATCTTGCAACAAATAATTTCTAATTCAGTGAAATATATGGATAAGGATGAAAAGTATATAAAGATTAGGTGTTTAGAAAAAGATAAGAATATTATTTTAAAAATTTTAGATAATGGTATTGGAATAAGTGAAAAGTCAATAGAAAAAGTATTTGAAAAAGGCTATACTGGGGAAAATGGTAGAAAATATAATAACTCAACAGGTATGGGCTTATATTTATGTAAGAAATTATGTTTAAAACTAGGTTTAGGCATAAGTATTAAATCAAAGTTAGGAGTAGGAACAGAAGTAACAATAGTATTTCCTATTAATAACTATAATTTAGCGGAAGATTAATATTAATTATAAACTCTGGAGATTTATTCAGTCACTCATAATTCATAAGATTGTTGGTAATCTATGAGCTTATGTTACAAAAGTGTAAGGTTATTGTTACATAGTTCTATGGATACCATGATGAATTAACGATATTATATGAGTATAGTAAATACTGGAGGTTAGAGAAATGAGTAATGAAATATTAAGGGTAAGTAATATTGAAAAATACTATGGTAAGAATGGCAATATTACTAAAGCAATTAATAATATAAGCTTTACTGTGAATAAAGGAGAGTTTGTAGGTATTATGGGAGCATCAGGCAGTGGAAAGACAACGCTCCTTAACTGCATTTCAACTATAGATAAAGCTAGTAGTGGTCATATATATATAAATAATAATGATATAACAAAACTTTCGTCAAAAAAAATAGCAAAGTTTAGAAGAGAAGAGTTAGGATTTATTTTTCAAGATTTTAATCTTTTAGATACATTAACAGCTTATGAAAATATAGCATTAGCTTTAACTATATGTAAGATTAATTATGGAGAAATTAATAAGAGAATAACAAATATTGCAGATAAATTAAATATTAAAGATATTTTAAATAAATATCCATATGAAATGTCAGGTGGACAAAAGCAGAGAGTTGCAGCTGCAAGAGCAATAATAACTAATCCATCACTTATATTAGCAGATGAACCTACAGGAGCATTAGATTCAAAATCAGCAAAGGTATTATTAGAAAGTATGGAAAAGTTAAACAAGGATTTAAATGCAACAATTATGATGGTAACTCATGATGCTTTTACTGCTAGTTATGCTGACAGGATACTGTTTATTAAAGATGGAAAGATATTTAATGAACTTATAAAAGGTAATGATAGCAGAAACAAGTTCTTTGATAGGATCATAGATGTAATTACACTTCTAGGAGGAGATGTGAGAGATGTATGCTAAACTTGCAATAAGAAATATAAAAAGAAGTTTTAAGGATTATTCAATTTACTTTTTAACATTAGTATTTGGGGTAGCGATATTTTACACATTTAACTCCATAGAATCACAAACAATTATGATGAACTTAAGTGAGGCTGAAAAAAATGCCTTCGAAATGGTCAATGTAGTTATGAGCGTAGCATCGGTATTTATTTCTGCTATCTTAGGATTCTTAATTATTTATGCCAGCAATTATTTAATAAAAAGAAGAAAAAAAGAATTTGGAATATATATGACTTTAGGGATGGAAAAAGGAACTCTTTCAAAAATATTATTTATTGAAACATTATGTATAGGTATTCTCTCTTTAATTGTAGGCTTAGTGGTAGGAACATTGTTATCACAAGGGTTATCAATATTTACAGCCAAGTTATTCCAAGTGGATATTGTAAGATTTAAATTTGTTTTTTCAAAAAGTGCATTTATAAAAACATTGGTATGTTTTGCAATAATATACTTGATAGTTTTATTATTTAATTCTAATGTTATTAGAAAAGTTAAATTAATTGATTTGTTAAATGCTGCAAAGAAAAATCAAGATATCAAAGTAAGAAATCTTTGGCTATCAGTTGTTATCTTTATAATAAGTATTACTTTATTAGGTGGAGCATATTATTATGTGTTAAAAATGGGTGTTGCCATTATTACATCATCATTATTTATCATCGTAGCTATGGGAGCCTTAGGAACATTTTTATTTTTCTTTGCTCTTTCAGGTTTTTTATTAAAAGTAATGCAAAGTAATAAAAATAAATATTTTAAAAATTTAAATATGTTTATCTTAAGACAAATTAACAGCAAGATAAATACAACCTTTATTTCCATGACTTTTATATGCTTAATGCTTTTTGTTTCTATATGCACATTATCAGGTGGCCTTGGAATAAATAAATCAATAAACCAAGGTTTGAAATATTCGAGTCAATTTGATGCTACTTTTTGGAATTATCAAGGGTTAGATATAAAAGAAGAACTTATGAATAAAGGAATAGATTTAGATAGTATTGCCAACAGTTATTCAGAGTATAAGTTATATGATAATGATTATAGTTATAGAGATTTTCTTACTAAAGAGGCTATAAATAAAACTAAAAAGTATTATCCTGTATTTTCAAATGAAAACATACCAGTAATGAAGGTTTCAGAGTTTAACAGTGTTATGGAAATGATAGGAAAAGAACAAGTTAAATTAGCAGATGATAAATATATGGTATGTAGCGATGTAAAAGATTTTAAAAAGTATATAATGGAAGCTACTAAAAACAATACTGAAATAGTTGTAAACGGAGAAAAATTATTACCAGCACAAATAGAGTCTATAGAAGTGACTACTTATAATCAAATGCTAGAAAATAATTTATGTACTTTTATAGTTAATGATGAAGTTTTAAATGGAGTGGAACCATATAATTCATATTTAAATATTAATTATAAAAATAGTGAAGGTGATGAATATTTAGCTAGCAAATTTAGAGAAAATAATATTGATGACTCTGTATATGTAGATTATCTTACAAAGAAAGATTTATTAGCTAATTCAGCTGGATTTGGCACAATGATTTCTTATCTTGCTATTTATATTGGAAGTGTATTTTTAATAGCATCAGCAGCAGTATTAGCATTACAGCAGTTATCAGAAGCAGCAGATAATATAGACAGATATGCATTACTTAGAAAAATTGGTGTAGATGAAGAGATGATTAATAGATCTATTTTAGTACAAATAGCAATTTATTTTATGATTCCTTTATCACTTGCTATAGTACATTCAATTTTAGGATTAAAGATTTCTTCAGATATAGTTTCTGTTTTTGGTGATGGATCTATAATGAATTATATTATAGTAACAATGATTATAATGATTATAATATATGGTGGATATTTTATTGCAGCATATAATGGAGCTAAGAAAATGTTAAAATATTGCTAAAAAGAGAACTTATTAAATTAAAAATCATAAAATATTTATATAGCAATATTATAGGATGAGACATGAATAATTTGGATTATTATAATTTTGATAGTAACTGCAATAGCGGTAGTACTTTGGATAGCATAATAAATGGTTTGCCTTTGGATGACTTAGCTGATGCTTTACTAAGTAATGCCAATAATCCCAATAATCAATTTACTTATTGTGATTTTTTTAATATATTACTATGTTATGGATCGCAGTTTATAAATTTGATTTATGTAATATTATTTTTATATTGGTGGAGTAATCAAAGTATTTATTGCTTCTTAATGAATCAAAATTGTCAGTTGACAAATGGCTTAAGTGATGCACTACAAGAATGCATGGATAATTGTTGTAGATAGAAATAGCTTATTGGCTATTTCTTATTTTTTTATATATACATAATATGTTTTCTGTTATAATAAGAAAATAAACAAATTATTGGTAGTGAGGTGTAGTCAAAATGGCAAAGGTTATTGTTATAGGAGGTGGGCCAGCAGGTATTATGGCAGCTATAACGGCAGCTAAAAATAATGAAGTTATCTTAATAGAAAGAAATAATGAAATAGGTAAGAAGTTAAAGCTTACTGGTGGTGGAAGATGTAATATCACTAATAACAGAGATATTGAAGAGTTCTTTAGTAAAATAGTAACTAATAATAAATTTTTATATAGTGCTTTATACACTTTTTCAAACTATCAACTACTGGAGTACTTAAGTGAAAAAGGACTAGAATATAAGGTGGAATATGATGAAAAGGTATATACAAAGAGCGATAAAGCAGATGAAGTAATATCTTTATTTGAAAATGAGTTAAGAGAGAACAATGTTAATATATTGTATAATACAAAGGTTGAAGATTTAATTGTGAAAGATAATGTAGTAAAAGGTGTGATACTTGACACAGGTAAGTCTATTAATGGAGATAAAGTGATAGTTACAACAGGAGGGAAAAGTTTTCCAACAACTGGTTCAGATGGAAGTATGTATGAGGTTATTAAGAAATATGGTCATACAATAACACCTATTTATCCAGCTTTAATTCCACTTGTCATAAAGGAGGAATTTGTTAAAAATCTTCAAGGGATAGCTATGAAGGATGTACATATACAGGCAAAATTTAAAAAGAAGAAGTTTGAAAAAGAAGGAGATATGATATTTACTCACTTTGGAATATCAGGTCCAGCAGTATTAAAAATTTCTTCATACTTAAATAAAGCTTTAGCTGATGGTGAAGTTGAAGTCATTTTAGATTTTCTTAAAGATAGGTCAAAGGAGGAACTTGCACAGATAATTAGAAGTAACAGTAATAGGTTCGTTTTAAATAATTTAAAGGGAATTTTGCCACAAAATTTCTTGAAGCAGATATTTGAAATGCTTAACTTAGTAGAAGTTAAAGCCAGTGACTTGAAAAAGGAAGATGAAATTAAGATAATTGAGTATATAAAAGAAATGAAGCTTACAGCAAGGGAAACTTTAACTATAAAAGCTGCACAGGTAACGTCAGGTGGAGTTAAAGTAAAGGAAATTAATGCTTCTACCATGGAATCAAAATTAATAAATAATTTATATTTTGCTGGAGAAGTAATTGATATAGATGCTGAAACAGGAGGATATAATCTTCAAATGGCATTTTCAACAGGATATTTAGCAGGAAGTGATTTTTAAGTAAAAAAAAGCCTCGTAGTAGATTTACTATGAGGCTTAGCTTTATGCCGAAAGATAGGAGTATAACTTTTGCTTAGTGTTATAATATATATTATGAAAAGGAATAATAAGATGTTACTAAAATAAAAATAAAGCATAAAATATTAATATATTAATTTTACGTGAAGTTTTAGAATGAAAAATGAATATGTATGATTTAAATGAAATATATGAAATGCTTAAGAGAAATGGATATGTAAAAAACGAAGATGATATGTCAAATAATATTCCTGAGGTAGATCCTTCAGGGGGAGGTAATAGTAATTGTTGTGCTAATCTAAATTTAGATATTCCTGGAGGGTTTCAAGATATAAATCCCATAGTTTTTATAACTATTGGTGAGTTGATTGGTAATATTATAGCTGGAAATGTACCTTTTAATGTAGCTGTGGCTATATCTAATTGGCTTAATTTAGTGGGACAAGCAATAGAAACTTATGGAGCACAACAGCAATACTTTCAAAATGGACCAGGACGTTATTATGACTTAAGATATAAAAATGTAAATAATCCTTTTTGTAGTTGCGATTCCAAGGAAAATTCCAATAGTGATTGTAATGATAGTGAAAATATTAGGAATAGTTCAGAAAAGAGCAATATCAATGGCTGTGAAAGATTAGAAAGTCTTATGGAAGAATTGAAAGAGCAGATAGAAAAATTAAAAACAAGAGTAACTTCTTTAGAAAAGACTTTGGTAGATAATATGAACACCTAAGTTTAATTATACGTAATATGGTAATAGCAATAATAATTATGGAGAAGATATGGCTTGGGATGCAGATATTATTGATGATAGAGTTAAAGACCAATATGATAGTAAAAAGAATAATAAAAATAAATTCAATAATAAGTGTAAAATAGATCCAACTGGTGGTGCAAATTCTAATGAGTATAAATATTGTGATTTAGATATTCCGTTTGGTTTTCAAGATATAGATCCAATGCTTATTACTGTTTTAGGAGAAGTGGTTGGCAGTATATTATCAGGTAATATGCCTACAAATGTAGCCAATGCTTTTGGAAATTGGGTACAGTTAATTGCCCAGGTAATAGTAATGTTTAATGCTCAGCAACAGTATTCACAAGCAGGGCCAGGAAGGTACTATAGTCCAGACTATCGAAATATATCCAACCCGTTTACAGCAGAACCTTCAACTTCTGATGGTTATGAACAAATTGTTAAGAAGAAAAATAAAAAGAAATCTCATAAAGAAAGAAAACAAAGTCATAATGGAAAATATGAAGAAGATATTATAAATCAATTAAATGATAAAATCTTAGCTTTGGAAAGAGAAATAGAGGAATTGAAAAATAAAATGTAAGTTATCTAAGGAGCTTTACATTTTATTTTTTTATTTTAAAATAGTAATTAAATTTAGGTTTTACTGGTTCAGTAGGTACTTTATTAGTAAGTAAAAATAAGGCAAAGCTTTGGATTGATTGGAGATATTTTTTTCAAGCAGAGGAAGAATTAAATTTAAAAAATAAGGTATTGTAAAAAAATAAATATAAGTTTACAATAAAAAGGACAATAATATATATAATTTGCTAGGGGTGCTATAAAAAGCTGAGAGATATAACATAATCAACCCTTGTACCTGAACTGGATAATGCCAGCGGAGGAAAGCGTAAATCAATGACGAATTATTAATGATGAATTAAAATGAAACTATTTTTATTTAAGTAGATTAATTATTCATATTCAATAGCTGTACTCTGGATAAGAGTGCAGCTTTTTTTTATATTTATCGTTGATAATTTGTAATTAACTTAATGGGAGGGGGAATAATTTTGAGAAATTACAGAGTACCAACATTGACTATTGCAGGATCTGATTCTTCAGGAGGTGCAGGAATTCAAGCAGATTTAAAAACATTTAGTGCTATTGGTACATATGGCATGAGTGTTATTACGGCAGTAACAGCACAAAATACAGAAGGTGTCTTTGCTGTTGAGGAGTTAAGTGGTGAAATAATAAAAAGTCAAATAAAAGCGATTTTTGATGATATTGAGCCAGCAGCTGTGAAAATAGGTATGGTGTCTAGTCCAGAAATAATAGTGGATATAGTAAATACCATGAAGAAATATAATCCAAGTTTTTTGGTAGTTGATCCAGTGATGATTTCTAAAAGTGGATATTCATTATTAAAGTCTGAAGCAAAGGAAAATTTAATAAAATATCTAATACCTATGGCTTATTTAGTAACGCCTAATGTTCCTGAAGCAGAAGAAATTACAGGGATAAAGATTAATTCTGTTACAGATATGAAAGTAGCCGGGAAAAAAATATTTGAGCTGGGGCCTAAATTTGTGCTGGTGAAAGGTGGTCATTTAGATGGTGAAGCAGTAGATGTATTAATGGGTGAGAATATTTTTGAAGTATTTGAAACAAAGCGGATAAATAGAAAAAATACCCATGGTACTGGCTGCACAATATCATCAGCAATAACAGCTTATCTTGCATTAGGATATGGTATTAAAGAAGCTGTAGAATTGAGTAAGAAGTATATTACTGAAGCTATTGAGCATAGCTTTGATATTGGACATGGAGTGGGTCCAGTTCATCATTTTTATAAATTTGAAGGGTTAATATTCAGTAAATAAGAAAGATAAAGCATTGGGGGAGTTAAGATATGTATGAGTTAATAAACAAGGTTAAGGAAATAAATCCACTGGTAGTACATTATACTAATGAAGTAACAATAAATGATTGTGCAAATGTGACTTTAGCACTGGGAGCTAGTCCTCTTATGAGCTATAGTTATGAAGAAGTAGAAGAGGTAATAGGCATTTCTTCAGCAGTAGTTATCAATATAGGAACTATGAATTCATCAAGACTAGATTTGTTTGTACAAGCTGGAAAAGCAGCTAATAAATATAATAAACCTGTGATTTTTGACCCAGTGGGAGTTTTTGCAACAAAGACAAGAAGTGAATTTGTTAATAAACTTTTAAATGAAGTTAAGTTTGATGTGGTTAAGGGAAATGTAGCAGAAATTAAATATATATGTGGTCTAGATGTTAAAGGAAAAGGTGTAGACTCTCTTGATGATGGAGAAGATATAATCCAAATAGTGAAGAAAGCTGCCAAAAGATTAGAATGTGTAGTAGTTGCTACAGGAGTTAACGATTATATATCTGATGGGAAAAATGTATTGAGAATTGAAAATGGAACAGCGAAGTTAAAAGGAATAACAGGTACTGGATGTATGACTGGTAGTTTAATAGGAAGTTTTTTAGGAACAGGAGAAAATAGATTGGAAGCCACTGTTATGGCAATGCTTGTTATGGGTATTGCAGGAGAGTTAGCAGATAAAGGTGATACTCCTTTGGGAACCTTTAAAATTAAATTAATGGATAATATATATAAATTAAATAAGAAGTTACTTGAAGAAAATTCAAGAATAATAAAGATAGAAGAAAAACAATAAGTAGGGGGAATAAAGATGATAATATTTTTAGGAATAATTTCAGCGATTATAGTGATATCATATGTAATTGATTTAAAAAATAATAGGATGAATACTAAGGAGATGGTAATGGCTTCATTAATAGCGGCAATTTCTTTTATATTAAGTCTTATTCAAATAATTAGATATCCACAAGGTGGAGGTATTGCACTGTTTTCAATGTTGCCAGTAATGCTTTTTTCATTACTTTATGGTAAGACAGCAGGGGTAACTGCAGGGCTTGTATTTGGATTATTATCACTATTAGATGGGCCTTATGTAATTCATCCAGTGCAATTTTTACTAGATTATATCTTCCCAACAATGGCGTTAGGATTAGCGGGTACTTTTGGAAGTGATACAAAAATGAAAAGAATATGTGGACCTTTAATGGCGGTAGCTCTTAATGTATTTTCAAAATTCTTATCAGGTGTTGTTTTCTTTGGAGCCTTTGCACCAGAAAATATGGGAGCGGTGTTATATTCATTAGTATATAATGGTTCAACAGCAGGTGTTGAAGGAATTCTTTGCATTGTAATACTAGCCATTTTACCATTTGACAGACTAAAGAAACACGCAAGAGCTTAGTAAGTGATGAATTATGAATGATGAATTGAGGAATGAAAAATTAAAAATATATATTTAAAAGAATTTCACAGAAATTCTATCCTTAATTTTTCATTTTTAATTCTACATTTTACATTCAAATAAGGGGGAGTTATGGAAGAGCTAAAACTGTATTTAATTACTGATAGTGATATATTAAAGGGCCGTGATTTTTATCATTGTATAGAAGAGGCTTTAAAGGGTGGAGTTACCATGTTGCAGTTAAGGGAAAAAGAAGCTGATGGTAAAGAATTTTTAGAAAAAGCTATGAACCTTAGAGAGCTTACTAGGAAGTATGGTGTTAAATTTATCATAAATGATAGAATAGATATAGCAATGCTTTGTGATGCTGATGGAGTGCATCTTGGGCAAAGTGATATTCCAGCAAAGGAAGCAAGGAAGTTGATGCCAGGAAAAATAATTGGTGTTTCTTGTAGGACGATGGAAGAAGCTGAAAGGGCCAAGGTAGATGGAGCAGACTATCTAGGGGTAGGAGATATTTTTGGTACTAAAACAAAGCTTGATGCTAAAAGAGTATCATTAGATACCTTAAAAGAGATTAAAGAGAAAGTAAATTTGCCAGTAGCAGCAATAGGCGGCTTAAACTTAGATAACATAGATTATGTTAAAAAATGCAATATTGATGGATATGCTGTTATTTCAGCTATATTAGCTAAGGAAAATATTAAAAAAGAATGTGGAAGTTGGATAATAAAAATAAATAATTAATAAATGTGACAAGTCATAGGAAAAAATCAAGTATGTTTCTATGACTTTTTATTATTAATAAATGGTAAAATTTATGTAAGACAAAGTTATATAGGAGGTAATGATATATGTCATATGGATATTTATTAGATCTTGCACTTATTTTACTGAGTACAAAAGTTTTATCTTTGGTTACTAAGAGATTTAAATTACCACAGGTGGTTGGAGCATTATTGGCTGGTTTAATATTAGGGCCTGCGGTATTTAATGTAATAGATGAAACAGATTTTATTAAGCAACTAGCAGAAGTGGGAGTTATAGTATTATTATTTACTGCAGGTCTAGAAAGCAATTTAAGTGAATTTAAGAAAAGTGGAAAGACTTCATTTATAGTAGCAACAATGGGAGTAATAATACCTTTAATTGGAGGCACAATATTAGCATATTGCATCAATGATGGAAAGGTAGGCAATGTAAATATCTTTGTGCAAAATATATTTATAGGCTCTGTTTTAACAGCGACATCTGTTAGTATAACAGTAGAAACTTTACGGGAGCTTGGAAAAGTATCCACTTCTGTAGGAAATATAATTGTAGGAGCAGCCATTATTGATGATGTTTTAGGAATGTTGGTTTTAACGGTTATTACAAGTTTAGCTGATTCATCTGTAAGTGTAGTAATGGTTGTTGTAAAAATAGTAGCATTTTTTATATTTAGTGTGATTGTAGGAATTATCACTTATAAATTATTTAATAAATGGGTGGATAAATATGACATTGATAAAAGGAGATTTGTTATAGTATCTTTTGTAATATGTTTATTACTATCATTTAGTGCAGAAAAGTTTTTTGGTGTTGCCGATATAACTGGTGCATATATAGCAGGACTTGTACTTTCATCCAATAAGGAAACTATATATATAACAAAGAGATTTGAAACATTATCATATATATTATTATCACCAGTATTTTTTGCTAGTGTTGGGTTAAATGTAAAGCTACCATATTTAAATGGAGAAATAGTAATGGTTACTATAGCGTTAATTATAGTAGCTGTTCTTACAAAGATTATAGGATGTGGTTTAGGTGCTAAGTTATGTGGATATAATAATATGGAATCAATACAGATTGGTAGCGGCATGGTTACTAGAGGTGAAGTAACACTTATTATTGCCAGCAAAGGATTAACTTTAGGGTTAATAAGTAGTTATTTTTTAGCTCCAATTATAATAATGGTGGTATTTACAAGTATATTTACACCAATATTATTAAAAATTGTTTTTTCAAGAGATAAAAGTAGTGTTCAATGTTGATTTTATAGAAAGCAATCAAGTATAATAATAAACTGATTATTAAATACAGAGGAGAAAAAAATATGTATATTGGTAGAAGTCAACAAGAGGAAGAAAAGTATTTACAAACAACCATCAAGGCTATTAATGAACTTATAGAGGAATTTGGTGGATTAAGTACTGAACAGGATAAAGAAATAAGAAAACAAAGAAAATTTTTATGGGATAATAGAAATGAATTTGATGAATTTGAAGTTTTAGAAAATTGTAGTCAAATTGCTTTAGAAGAAAAGACTTATGCTAATAAATTAAATAAATTAAAAAGCTTAGAAAGACAATTAAAATCTCCTTATTTTGCTAGATTGGATTTTAAAGAAAAAGGTGAAGAAGGAGATAGTTTTTATATAGGGCTTGCTAGTGTTGAGGATAAAGATAATTTTGATTTTTATGTTTTTGATTGGCGTTCACCTGTGGCAAATATGTTTTATGATTTTGAAGTAGGTCCAGCATTTTATAATGCACCTATAGGAAAAATAGAAGGTGATATTGAATTTAGTAGACAATTTAATATTAAGAATTCAAAAATTGTTTTTACTCATGATTCAGGAGCAGCTTTATGCGATGAATCTTTAACAGCAATGTTAGATAGAAATGCTACAGATAAAATGAAGAATATAGTAGCTACAATACAAAAAGAACAAAATGATATTATTAGGAATGATGATGCAAAAACTTTATTTATTCAAGGTGCAGCAGGTTCAGGAAAAACATCCATAGCTCTTCATAGGGCAGCATATCTTTTATATAAGCATAGAAAAAATCTTCAAGCAGATAATATATTGATTTTCAGTCCTAATGAAGTGTTTGCTGAATATATCAGTGATGTATTACCTGAGCTTGGAGAAAATAATGTTCTGCAGACTACTTTTGATGCATATGCAAAAAAGTCTTTACCAGCAGATTATTATTTTGAAAATAAGGCGGAGCATTTAGATTATTTATATAGTGGTGATCAAGAATTAGCCAATAGAGTTTTAGCCATGGAATATAAAAATAGCATGAAATTTATGGAGATTATCGAAAGTTTCTGCAGAGATTTACCAGAAAAGTTGGTGAAATGTAAACCAATATTTATAGATGGTAAGCAGATTATTCCAGTTAAGAGTGTTGCTAATACATTCTTAAAGAGATTTAATGATATACCTTTATTAAATAGGCTTGATGTAGTTAAACAAAGTATTTTTTCACAAGTTGAGAATAGGTTTTTAAATAGCGATTCAGGAGATTATGATTTTGAATATGTAGAAGATAAAGAAAACTTTTATGAACATTGTAAGACAGAAATTAATGCTCAAATAGATAATATGGTAGTAACATTTAATACTGTAGAAATATATAAATTATTATGGAGTAATATTGAAAATTATTGTAATGATGATTTAAGTAAGGTAAAAGAAATAACGTTAGGATATTTAAATAATAGAGAAGTAAAATATGAAGATATAACACCTATGCTATATATAAGAGCAGCCATGGAAGGTTTCAGAAACTATAAGAATGTTAAGCATATCTTAATAGATGAAGCACAAGATTATAGTCCATTATTATATGAACTTATTAGAAAATCATTTAAGAATGCAGCAATAACAATTATGGGAGATTTAAATCAAAGAATAGATGAACATTCAAATGTTAAGAATAGAAATGCAATAACAGAAATATTTAATGATATAAAAATTGAAGTGTTATCAAAAAGTTATCGTTCAACAGCAAATATAACTAATTTTACAAGAGAGCTACTGGATACACATGAGCCAATAGAAGCAGTAGAAAGAAGTGGAGATAATCCTAAGGTTATAATCACAAAAAATAGAATAGTTGAGGTGGCCAAGACTATTGAAACCATGCAAGAAAAAGGCTATAAATCTATAGCTGTTATATGTAAGACAAAAGCTATAACCAATGATGTTTATCACAAGCTTAAAGAAGTTTTAGCTGAAATTAATCTCATTGATACTGAGATTTCTGAGTTTAAAATAGGAGTAAATGTAATTTCCTCTTATTTATCTAAAGGTCTTGAATTTGATGGGGTAATAGTGGCAGATGGTGAAGAATATTTAAATGAAAGCAATAAGAACTTATTCTATACAGTATGTACTAGAGCTTTACATGAATTAAAAGTATTTACTAAAGAAAGTTTAGAGGAAATGTTACCAAGCAATAAAACTTTATATGAAATAGAAGAGAGATAATAGATAATTGTAATATATGTAAAAAATTATAAGGTGATGAAAAAGGGTGTATGCAAATACATCCTTTTTAACGTTCAGAATCTAAATAATCTTTATAAAATTGTTGTGCTTCTGGTCTTTCTAAGTATTTTTCATCTTCATCATAATAGTCTTGTAAATATTGATTTTCTAAAAATTCTTCTTCAGGCACATTTATTTCTTTATGACCTCCATCAGAATGAAAAAAATTATCTAATTTTTCAAATATATTATCAAAAGCATTAGGATACATAGTTGAAGCAATGGCAGACTGTTTTACAAATGATGATAATAAGGTGATTATACATAAAATTTTAAAATGTTTTTTTAACATTAATATACCTCCATAAGTATTTTATATATAGTTTTATCAAATAAAAAAAATTATAAGAATTTATAGTAATAATTATGGAAATACTTAAGATAGTAATAATATTATTGGCATATAAATAATAATATGAAGTATAAAGGTGGTGCTGTGTTATGGTAAAGAAATTAATAACTATTATAACTTATATTACTATAGTTACTTTTATAGGATTTTTAATTGTTTTAAGCATAGATCAATTTAGAGCAGTGAAGGCATCTAAAACAGAGTCCAATGAAAAAGAAACAAATTTACTTATTCAATATAAAGATAGTGTGGAAACAGATGATGAAGCTATAGAAAGTAGAGAAAGTGAGAAGGATTCAAAATCATATTTATTGCCTAATGCAGTAAAAAATCAATATATTAAAGTAAGCCCTTTATAGTTAATCAGTGCATATCGCTTCGCTGATGCACTTAATTAAGTCGCCAATTGAAAATGTAGAATGTAAAATGAAGAATTAAAAATGAATGTGCTTATTTAATTTTTCATTTTTAATTCTTAATTTTTAATTCTTCATTCTTTAAAGTGGAATATTTTAGTTATGTTTTTATAATAGCGTTAATATATAGAAGTAGGAGTATTAATATTAAAAGGTGATTTTATGAGATGGTATGAAGCAAGCTCTCCTGAGGACTTGAAGACTTTAGGAAAATTAAAGACTGTTAAATCAATGATTAATAAGGACATTAGAGAAATAATTGGGAAGCAGAAGATAGATAGTTTTATAAAAATGGGAAGTAACAGCTGGAAAGGTGTTTTTGATAAAATTCAATATTTAAAAAAAATAGGATTAGTAGTTGCAGAAAACAATGGACAATCTATAGGATGTAATGATAAAAAGTATTTTCTTAATGAAAGTACAAAATATATTTATTATCTCCTTGAGTTAGAAGGAGAAACAAGAATGAGAAAATTAAATATTAATAGGACTCATTATAGAAATAAGGAAGCTGCCAGAAGGTGGTATTATGATATAGTAAGAAAAATTCATCCAGATACTAACAGGGATGCCAGGGCAGTAGAGGCAATGGCTGAACTTACAAGCATTTATAATAAGATGATTGGTAATGGATGATAGTAAAGCTCTTATTTTGGTAAAAAGTTATCTTAAAGATGTTCACTATAAGGAGCCTGAAAGAGCACAAAATTTAAACAATCGTACTGTTAAGGCCATTAAAAACGCTTTTGATAAAGCTATATTAGATAAAAGAGGATGGATATGGATTGAAGAAGAGAGTATTCATTCTCTTTTACGAGTTAAAACAAAAGCAGATGCAAGATATTATTTACAATCTGTTCCGAAAGAATATGAAATAAGTATCAATGGAAAACAATATATTAGAGGGTTTGTATTTATATCATTTATAAATAAATTTATGGAAGAAAAAGGTAATAACAAATATTTACCTATAGTTAACGAATATTATAACTTAATAAATACTAGCAATGATGTTAAGCTAGTAAGATTAGAGTTTGATAATTATTTAAAAGCTCAAAAAAGAAAGCTAAAATCTAAAAGAATAAAAAAATATAATATAAAAGAAGATGAATTAACAGGAAAAAATATAGATATACGAACTTGTGAGTTTTCTCATATAAGAAGTGTATCTATGTACCAAGAATATAGTGATAATATTGAAAATGGATTAATAGTAAATAAAGAAACTCATGATAAAATAACAAGAAAAGAAATAAATGATGAAGATGAATTATATGATTTATGTATAGATAATGGATGGAATCTTCAATGGTATGAGAAATATAAAAAACATCTAAATAAGTGGACAAGCTATTAAAAATATTTTTAAATTAATTGACAAATATTGGATATTAAGCATATAATATTATTAAAGATAAAGTCTATGATAAGAAGAGTAGCTAGTTGAGTTTAGTTAAAGCGATTTTGGGATGGTGAAAGCCAAATACTGTAGCAGCTAGTGAATGGGCCTTGGAGATGAAATCATGAACAGAATTATGAATTAAGAATTATAAATGATGAATTAAGGAGGAAACTCAAAGAGTTTCTTAAAATTAATATTTTTTAAACTCCAGAAGGAGTTTATTCCTCAACTCATCACTCAGCATTCATAATTCATCATTATCTAAGTAGTGGTTTTCGGTAAGTCTACCGTTAAAAGGACAGGATATCGACGTTTTTATTATGGAAAAAGTCTGTATCTGGTAAAGAGTTATACTTAGGTGGCATAGCGAAGTAATGGTATTTCGTCCTATTAGGGCAAAATACCATTTTTTAATTAAGAATTATGAATTAATGTTGAAACTAAAAGAATTTCTAAGAAACATATTTTTTCTAAACTCTGTGAGTTTATTCCACAATTCATCATTCATCACTCATAATTCATAATTATAAGGTAACTAAGTATATAAATTTGGGTGGCACCACGAGTCATTTCGTCCCATACAGGGATAGAAGTGGCTCTTTTTTTAACGCTTAGGAAAGTATAAAATTTTTCAGTATAGGGAATACTAATAGATTATTCATTTCTTATATACGTCGTTAATAATGCGTTAAAAAGAAAATTATAGTGCCCCAAAAGAACCGTAAAAGAAAAATAAATTAATTAAATTTTTGTAAGGACTTATTTTTCTTTTAGAACCTTTTGGTTGGCTAACAAAAGTTGCTTCCTTCGCTGAAGCGTGGCGTCAGCCACTTTTGTACTTTTAATCATGATTTGAGAATTATCAGTGATGAATTAGATATAAGCTTCAAATAAATTTTTAGCTAATAATTTATTATTTATAACTTAGCATTAAGCAGTATTTTAAGGGGAGATTTAAAGATGAAAGAAGTTGAGTTTAGATTTAGAAAGAAAAGTGGAAAATCATTTTCATTTATTAAGGAGTTTAGAGGGGATTTATTAACTCCAATAGGCATATTTAATACATTAAAAGGAAATAGAAAGTTTATTTTTGAAAGTGGAACAAAAGGAAGTAATTTTGCAAGATATTCTTATATAGGATGTGGAGATAAAATGACAGAGCTTACTTCATTGGAAGAAGTAAATGAAGAAATAAAAAGAGATTTTGATGAAAGTTCCAATCCACTTCCATTTAAAGGTGGAGTTATAGGATATATAGCTTATAACCTAATAGGCAAATACGAACCAACTTTAAAATATAAAAATGAAGATAAATTAGCAGTAAAAGATTGTTTATTTACAGTGTATAAAGATTATATCTGCTATGATCACTTTACTCATAAAGTAAGTATAGTAAAAAATATTGAAAAAGATGATTGTAGAAGTTATGAACAAATTAAAAGAGAAATATATGATTTATATCATGAAATTTGTAGTTGCAAGATGGAAACAGAGGATTTTCAAGAAAATGAACATGAAGAAATAGAATTTATATCAAATTATACAAGAAAAGAGTATATAGAAAAGGTTGAAAAATGCAAAGAATATATAAGAAATGGTGATATTTTTCAAGTGGTTTTTTCTCAGCAGGTAACATGTAAAACAAATAAAAGTGGAGTAGAAGTTTATAGAAGACTAAGAGAAAATAATCCAAGCTCATATATGTTTTATATAGATAATGGTGATTTTGAGATAGTTGGCTCATCACCAGAAAGTTTAGTTTCAGTAAGAGATGGAATTGTAACCACAAATCCTATTGCAGGTACAAGAAGAAGAGGAAGAGATGAGGAAGAAGATAAGGCATTAGAAGAAGAACTAATTAATGATGAAAAAGAAAGAGCTGAGCATGTTATGTTAGTTGATTTAGGTAGAAATGATATAGGAAAAATAAGTGAAGTGGGCTCAGTAAAGGTAGAAGAATTTATGAATATAGAAAGATTTTCACATGTAATGCATATGACTTCTAAAGTATCAGGAAAGCTAAAAAAGGGAGTGGATTCTATATATGCATTAATAAGTACAATGCCAGCAGGAACAGTAAGTGGTGCTCCTAAAATAAGAGCTATGGAAATAATTGAGGAGCTTGAAAATAGAAAAAGAGGTATTTATGCAGGAGCTGTAGGATATTTTTCTTATGGTGGAAATATGGATATGAGTATAGCAATTAGAACTATGGTTATTAAAGATAAAACAGCATTTTTGCAAGCAGGTGGAGGAATTGTATATGATTCTGATCCAGAAAAGGAATATGAGGAATCATTAAATAAAATGAGAATATTGATAGTGTAAAGTTTCGTATGAAAAAATAGCATAGGGCT
>NZ_FR886604.1:66256-70715 GCF_000436575.1 Clostridium sp. CAG:265 | reverse complement strand
TTGCCAGCTCCACAAATGGAGGAGTTCCCGAGAGGCCAAAGGGGGCAGACTGTAAATCTGTTACGTTTCGTTTCGATGGTTCGAATCCGTCCTCCTCCACCATGACTTGACACCAATTTTGATACAATGAATATTAAAATTGGTGTTTATTTTCTTTGAAATAGATATTGACATAATTTGGGGATAATGTTATAATTGATTGAAAATTAAACATGATATTAATTCTTATCAAGAGAGGTGGAGGGAAAGGGCCCTGTGAAACCCGGCAACCTATTTAGGAGTGAAGAATGGAGAATTAAAAATGAAAAATTATAGTAATTTTACATTTTAAATTTTGTACTTTACATTTTTAGGTGTGGTGCCAATTCCTGCAAGAAATTTTGCAAGATAAGAAAAGACCTTATGAATATAGGCTCTTCTTATTGAAGAGTTTTTTTTATTGTTTTTAATTGCTTAGAATTAATATCATGCCTAGAAGAGAGGAGCTAAGCATAATGAGAAAATTATTTACATCAGAATCAGTTACAGAAGGGCATCCAGATAAGATTTGTGATCAAATATCAGATGCAGTATTAGACAACATATTAGCAAAGGATCCAAATGCAAGAGTTGCTTGTGAAACAACAGTAACTACAGGAATGGTACTAGTTATGGGGGAAATTTCAACTAACTGTTATGTTGATATTCCTAAAGTAGTTAGAGATACTATAAAAGAAATTGGATATGATAGAGCAAAATATGGATTCGACTGCGATACTTGTTCAGTATTATCATCAATAGATGAACAATCTAGTGATATAGCTATGGGAGTTGATGAAGCTCTTGAAGCGAAACAAGGAAATAAAGATGATGTTGAAGCAGTTGGTGCTGGAGATCAAGGAATGATGTTTGGTTATGCAACTAATGAAACAGAAGAATTTATGCCATTACCAATAATAACTGCCCATAAGTTAGCTAGAAGACTTACAGAAGTAAGAAAGAATGGTACATTAAGCTATTTAAGACCTGATGGAAAGACTCAAGTAACTGTTGAATATGATGGAAATAATGTTGTAAGAATAGATACAGTAGTAATATCAACACAACATGATGAAAAAGTTTCACAAGAACAAATAAGAAGAGATTTAATGGAGCATGTAATAAAGTCTGTTATTCCAGCAGAATTATTAGATGAAGAAACAAAATATTTCATTAATCCAACAGGAAGATTCGTTGTTGGTGGACCACAAGGTGATAGTGGATTAACAGGTAGAAAGATTATAGTAGATACTTATGGAGGAAGTGGAAGACACGGTGGTGGTGCTTTCTCAGGAAAAGATCCAACTAAAGTAGATAGATCAGCTGCATATGCTGCAAGGTGGGTTGCCAAGAATTTAGTAGCAGCAGGAGTTGCAGATAAAATAGAAATACAATTAGCTTATGCAATAGGTGTAGCTAAGCCAGTATCTATATCAGTAGAAACTTTTGGAACAGGTAAAATAAATGATGATGAAATTGTATCAATAGTAGAAAAGGTATTTGATTTAAGACCAGGTGCAATTATCAGAGATTTAGGATTAAGAAGACCTATCTATAAGCAAACAGCTGCTTATGGACATTTTGGAAGACATGATTTAAATCTTCCATGGGAACAATTAAATAAAGTTGGAGAAATCAAAAGATTTCTTTAATTAGTACAAGGGTGGGGTGTGTTTTTCATAATCCACCTTTTCTTGTTATTATGATATAATAATATAATTACAAGAGAGAACTTTGGAAGGGTTGGAAATATAGATGGAATCACTAGTATTAGAAGGTTCAGTGGAAGCTATTATATTTAAAAGTGAAGATACAGGATATACTGTTGCGAAGATTACAGCTAATAAAGAACTAATAACAATTGTAGGTGTAATGCCTCTACTACAAGAAGGGCAACAAATTGAAGTTAAAGGGACGTTTATTCAGCATAAGCAATTTGGAAGACAGTTTAGTATAGAAGAATATAAAGAAAAATTACCTTCATCATCAAAAGAAATAGAGAAGTATTTAAGTACAGGGATTATACATGGAATAGGACCAGTAACAGCTAAAAAAATAGTAAAGGCATTTGGTAAGGATACTTTACATATTCTTGATAATAATATTGAGAGATTAAAAGAAATTGAAGGAATTGGTGAAAAGAAATTTAACATAATATATGAGTCTTATATTGAAACAAAGGATTTAAAAGATATAATGATATTTTTTCAAAAACATGGAATTACGGTAAACCAATGCTTAAAGATATATAAAAAGTTTGGGGCAGATTCAATAAATAAAGTATCAATCAATCCATATATATTAAATGATGAAATATCAGGTATTGGATTTTTGACAGCTGATAAAATTGCTAAGGAATTTGGTGTTGAAGATACATCTTCCTTTAGAATACAAAGTGGTATAAGATATGTTTTAAATAACTTTTCTGCCATGGGAAATACATATATGCCAAAGGATAAGCTAATTCAAGAATGTCAGAAGGTATTGGCTGTAAGTAAAGAAATTATTGAAGAAAATATATATAACTGCGTCCTTGAAGAAAAGTTGAAGATTGAAAAAATTAAAGATATAGAAGCTGTATATTCTCTACCATATTATTATTGTGAATTGGGAGTAACGAATAAAATAATAACTTTATGTATAGAAAATTTCCAGACCATAAATACTGATGTAGAATTTGAAGTTAGTACATTTGAAAAGAAAAATAACATTAAATTTGCTCCATCACAAAAGAAAGCCATACTGGGAGCTTTTGAAAATGGTATAGAAATAATAACAGGTGGACCTGGAACAGGTAAAACCACTATAATAAAATGTATAATTGAAATATATGAAAATAGTGGTATGAAGGTTCTTTTAGCAGCACCTACAGGAAGAGCTGCTAAAAGAATGAGTGAGTCTACAGAAAGAGAAGCAAAAACAATTCATAGGCTTTTAGAGATGGGAGTAAGTGATGAGGAAAACTCTTTTTTTTGTAAAGGGGAAAGTGAGCCTTTAGAAGCAGATGTGATTATTATAGATGAAGCATCGATGATAGATATAATGCTGATGAATAGTCTTTTAAAAGCTATAAAGTTAGGAACAAGGGTAATAATAGTGGGGGATGTGGATCAGTTGCCATCTGTAGGACCAGGAAATGTTCTTAGGGATTTAATCAACAGTAAGTTTATCAATGTTGTAAGATTAAAGGAAATATTTAGGCAAGGAAAAGAAAGTATGATAATAGTCAATGCCCATAAGATTAATAATGGAGAAATGCCCTATTTAAATAAAAAAGGAGGTGATTTTTTCTTTGATGCTAGAGATGAAGTTGAAAATATTTTAAGTACTGTCCTTGATTTAGTAAATAGAAGGCTTCCATCATTTAATACAAAGTGGAGCAAAATTTGGGATATACAAGTTTTATCTCCTACAAGAAAAGGTATTTTAGGTGTTGATAATTTGAATAATGAAATACAAGCAATATTAAATCCAAGTTGCAAAGATAAGAAGGAAAAGCAGGTAAGAGATATAGTTTTCAGAGAAGGCGACAAGGTTATGCAAATAAAGAATAATTACTCTCTTGAATGGCATAGAATTGGTGGAGATGGTGAAAATAAAGGTGTAGGTGTTTTCAATGGAGATATGGGATATATTGAAACCATAGATGAAGAAAGAAAGGTTTTAAGTGTAGTCTTTGATGATGAAAGAAGAGTTGTATATGAATTTATGTTTTTAGATGAATTAGAATTAGCATATGCAATTACTATACATAAGAGCCAAGGAAGTGAATTTAAAGTTGTAGTTATGCCAACATTTATGGGGTCAGCATTTTTGATGAATAGGAATATACTGTATACTGGTATAACAAGAGCAAAAGAGTTAGTGGTTGTTGTTGGAAATCAAAAATCTCTTCAATATATGGTTAATAATACTAATAATATGAAGAGATATTCTTCATTGAAAGAAAGAATAATGGATATAACGATAGATAAGAATATGATTGAGTAGGTTAGAAAAAGAGGTATTTGATAAGTGAATTATAAAGAGTTGAGTTATGCTTTTAAAAATATAATATCTTGGTATAAAAAAAAGACCAAGGTATTAAATATAAAAAGCAGACCGTATAATACAGGTTTTGTTTTTTTTGATTTAATAAGTAGGTTGATAAATGATAATAAAAAGGTATTATATGTTTTTAGTATGGGTTCTGATGAGATAAAGAGTAAGAGTCATGATGAACTGTATATGAAAAGCATTCAAAAGATTATGCCTGGTGATATAGAAAATGGTATAACATTTATTTCAATAGATGAAATAGAGAATATAGGAGAGGAATATAGCCTTATTATATTTGATGATATAACTATGTTTTCTAAATCAACAATAAAAGATATAAGAGATGCTATTGAAAAGGTATATTGGAAGGTTAATAAGATAATTATTTATAGTTGTGAAAGAG
>NZ_FR886604.1:22882-66187 GCF_000436575.1 Clostridium sp. CAG:265 | reverse complement strand
GATTTGGTTTATTTATTAAATCCTATGCCAATGATAGAACCAAGATTTCTAAATACTAGGATAAAATTAGAAGATGATATTCCACTGGCGGTATATGAATATGTGAAATGGTTTAGCTATAATAATAAAAATGTAATTATTATGGTTCCTGACGAAGAAAAACTAAGTAAGGTATATTATACCTATAAGAATAATTTAAAAGATAATAATGCAAAAGTTGTTAAGTATGAAAAAGGTGATGATTTTAAAAATATAAAAAATATTGTTAAAAATGAGCCTGCTTTTATAGTAACAAACAGCATGGGAGATTATATAAATAGCATTGAAGATGTGAATATATTAATATTATTTGGTGATGATGCAAGTTATACTTATAAACAAATTGTGTATTTATGTGGATGTATATATGTAAAAAGTGATATATTACCAGAAGTTCTTTTGGTTTCAAGAGAAACCTCTGTAGAGATGGATAAGTCTAGGAATATAATAAGAGAATTTAATAAAAAATTATGGGAAAAGAATTTATTAAGATAATAAATATTGTAATAGAAGCACTTTTAGATATTATTTACCCATATGATAATAAATGCATAATTTGTGGAATCGAAGGATTTAGAGGAATATGTAGCAGGTGCAAAAGTGATATAAAGAGAGTTCAAGAGCAAGAAGAAATAATAGCTTATGGATATTATGGAGGAGTACTTAAAAAACTTATTCTAAATTTAAAATATCATAAGAGCTTTATAGCAGGTGAGGTTTTAGCTGATTTTCTATGCCAGATAATTAGGGAAAAACATTTAAGTATAGATTACATATGTTATGTACCCATAAGTAAGAAATCATTAAAAAAAAGAGGATTTAATCAATGTAGGATGCTAGCAAAAAATATGAGTATAGCTTTAGACATACCTATTATTGATTGTTTAGTAAAGGTAAAAGAAACAAAAGAACAAAAGCTTTTAGGGAAAGAAGAAAGAGCAAAAAACATATTAAATGCTTTTACAATAAAAAATAAAGAAAAGCTTTTTAAAAAAAATATTTTATTAATTGATGATGTTTATACCACTGGTGCTACTATAAATGAATGTAAAAAAAGTATCGAAAAATGCAATATAAATAAAATTTATCTATTGACAATTGCAAAAAGCAATATATAATAGTAGTATAAAGCTAGGTCTGTGGATGAAAGTCGATGCCAGTCGCAGGCGAAACGATCCACGTAAGTTAGACAAAGAGCTAATGAGCATGGTGCGGTATAGATGTTAGTCCTACCAACAGAGATGTTGAGAGTGTTAGTAGTGAGAGGTTAATTCCGGGTAGCAAAAGCTCCAGTAGGCGAGTGTGGGGGCAAAAGCCAGGTCAGCTAGCTTTATAAAAAAACACTAATTTAATTTAAATTAGTGTTTTTTTATTTTTTACTTAAAGTAGATAATATTTTGAAAATTAATGTAAAAGTCATTAAAAGGATGTTGAAAAAAGAGTTTTAATTTTCTGAAAATTTAACATATGTTTATTGTAAGTCAAAGGGAATGGTGGTAAAATATAAATATGAAAGGTCATATTAATATTTATATTAATATTTTGAGTAAAAACGAGAGGGGTTGACTTTATGAAAGTAACAGTAATAGGTAAAAATATTAATGTAACACCAGCATTAAAAGAGATGGTTGAAAAGAAGATATCTAAATTAGATAGATATTTTAGTCCAGATATAGAAGCAAGAGCCACACTTACAGTGCAAAAAAACAATCAAATTTTTGAGGTTACTATACCTTTTAATGGAGTTATCCTAAGATGTGAAGAAACTACTGAAGATATGTACAAATCAATAGATTTAGTAGAAGCAAAATTAGAAAGACAAATAAGAAAGCAAAGGACTAAGTTACAAAGAAGAAATAATGATTCTTTAAGATTTACTAATTTTGAGCCTTTAACAGTAGAAGAAAATGAAGAAAAAGATGGAGAAATAGTTAAAGTAAAGAGATTTAATATAAAGCCAATGAGTCCAGAGGAAGCAATGCTACAGATGGAGTTAATTGAACATAACTTTTTTGTATACAGAGATGCTGATTCAAATAATGTAAATGTAATATATAAGAGAAAAGATGGAAATTATGGACTTTTAGAACCAGATTATAAATAATATTATAGAAAAAGTCACCTATTTTAGAAGATAGGTGGCTTTTATTTTTGGAGAAAGCATATAGATTGAAAGACAGTAGTTTTATAGTTGAATTATAAATATGCTAAATGTTATAATCTATAGAAAGAATATTAAAGAAAAAATCATTTGATATAGATGACGAAAGGATATACTTATGGGATTTATAGAAAAACTATTTGGGACTTATAGCGAGAGAGAAGTTAAAAGACTTGGATCTGTAGTAGATAAAATACAATCATTAGATGAATCAATGCAAAAGTTAAGTGACGATGAGTTAAGAAATAAAACTACGGAATTTAAAGATAGATTATCAAAAGGTGAAACTTTAGATGATATATTACCAGAAGCATTTGCAGTTTGTAGAGAAGCTTCATGGAGAGTTTTAGGAATAAAGCATTTTAGAGTTCAACTTATTGGAGGAATGGTAGTTCATCAAGGAAGAATAGCTGAAATGAGAACAGGGGAAGGTAAAACTTTTGTTGCATCTCTTCCAGCATATTTAAATGCTTTAGCAGGAAAAGGTGTTCATGTAATCACAGTAAATGATTATTTAGCAAAAACTCAATCAGAATTAGTTGGAAAACTATATGGATTTTTAGGTTTAACAACAGGATGTATAATTCATGGACTTACACCAGCTCAAAGAAGAGAAGCTTATAACTGTGATATAACATACGGAACAAATAATGAATTTGGATTTGATTATCTAAGAGATAATATGGTTATATATAAAGAAGAAAGAGTTCAAAGAGAACTTAATTTTGCAATAGTAGATGAGGTTGACTCAATTTTAATAGATGAATCAAGAACTCCTCTTATAATATCAGGAATGGGAGATAAGTCTACCAAGTTTTATAATGTAGCAGACAATTTTGTTAAAAGTTTAATAGCAGATCAAGATTTCAATATTGATGAAAAAGCAAGTGCTGTTTTATTAACAGATAGTGGTATGGAAAAAGCAGAAAAATATTTTGGTATTGAAAATTATGCAGAAGCAGAACACTTAGAACTTCAACATTATGTAACTCAAGCATTAAAGGCAAATTATACAATGAGATTAGACAAAGATTATATTGTTAAAGATAATCAAGTAGTTATTATAGATGAATTTACTGGAAGACTTATGGAAGGTAGAAGATATTCAGATGGGCTTCATCAAGCAATTGAAGCTAAAGAAGGAGTTAAGATTCAAAGAGAATCAAAAACTCTTGCAACAATTACTTTCCAAAACTACTTTAGAATGTATAATAAGCTTTCAGGTATGACAGGTACAGCTTTAACAGAAGAAAATGAATTTAGAGAAATTTATGGATTAGATGTTATAGTAATTCCAACAAATAAACCTATAGCAAGAATAGATAGACATGATATGATTTATAAAAATGCAAAAGGAAAATATAATGCAATAGTTGAAGAAGTTATAGAGGCTCATAGTAAAAATCAACCAGTATTAGTAGGTACAGCTAGTGTAGATAAGTCAGAATATATTTCATCTTTATTAAAGAAGAGGGGAATAAAACATCAAGTTCTTAATGCTAAATATCATGAACAGGAAGCTGAAATTATTTCTCATGCTGGAGAATTAGGTATGGTTACTATAGCAACAAATATGGCTGGTAGAGGTACTGATATTAAGCTTGGAGAAGGTGTACTAGAAGTTGGTGGATTAAAAGTAATTGGTACTGAAAGACATGAATCAAGAAGAATTGACAATCAATTAAGAGGTAGAGCAGGACGTCAAGGAGATGTTGGTGAATCAGTATTCTATATTTCATTGGAAGATGATTTAATGAGAATATTTGGTTCAGAAAAAATTCAAGGTGTTATAGATAAATTAGGATTACAGGAAGATGAAGCTATAGAAAGTAAAATGGTTACTAAGGCTATCGAAAATGCTCAAAAGAAGGTTGAAGGAAATAATTTTGACATAAGAAAGAATTTATTAGGTTATGATGATGTAATGAATTTACAAAGAGAAGTTATTTACAAGCAAAGAGCTGAAGTTCTTGATGGAAAGAACTTAAAAGAGCAAATTGAAGGAATGATAGAGGAAGTAATAACATCTTCAGTTAACAGTCATTTAGTTGGTGAACATATAGATATTGAAGAGGATATAAAAGAGTTATTAAAATATCTTGAAGATATATGTTTCCCACATGGAACATTTACTGTAGATGAGTTAGCAGATTTATCTAATGAAGAAATAATAAGTATATTAGTAGAAAAAGCAAGAAGTATCTATAGTGAAAGAGAAGAAGAGTTTGGTCAAGAGCAAATGAGAGAAATTGAAAGAGTAATTCTTTTAAGAGTTGTTGATCAAAAATGGATGGCACATATAGATAATATGGATCATTTAAAACAAGGAATGGGATTAAGAGCATACAAGCAACAAGATCCTATTCAAGCATACCAAATGGAAGGTAGTGCAATGTTTGATGAAATGATACAAGGAATTAAGATGGAAACTGTTAAATTACTATATCATGTAAGAGCAGAAAGACCAGTTGAAAGAGAAAAGGTTGCAGAAGAAACTGGTGCAAGTCATGGAAATGATAAGTCAGTGAAAAATGAGCCAGTAAAAAGTGAAAATAGAGTTGGCAGAAATGATATGTGTCCATGTGGAAGCGGAAAGAAATATAAAAACTGCTGTGGTAGAGAAGCATAATTAGAAATATAAAACTATTGGTGGAAAGTGTCTTATTTTAATTAGGCATTTTTCACCTTGCTTATTTAAGGTAAGGAAGTGATACAATGTTATTAAAGTTAGAACAAGAAGTTTCTAAACTAACAGGCTTAAAAAATATATTAAAGGAAATGGGGGCTTCACTTTGACAAAGGAGGCTTAGAAAAAAGGTTTCAAGAATTAGAGCTTCAAATGCAAGAAAATGGATTTTGGGATGATGTTAAAAGAGCAGAAGAAGTTACTAAAGAATGTAAGATAATAAAAGATAAAATAGAAAGATATGAAAACTTAGTAAGTAGAATTGATGATATAGAAGTATTGGCTGAATTAGCAGAAGAGGATGAAGATACTATAAATGAAGTTATAAAAGAAATAAGATCAATTGAAAAAGAAGTTGAAAATTATCGTGTAGAGCTTCTTTTATCAGGTGAATATGATAGAAATAATGCCATCTTAAACTTACATGCAGGTGTTGGTGGCTCAGATGCTAATGATTGGACTGAAATGCTTCTTAGAATGTATACAAGATGGTGTGATAAGAAGGGATATAAAGTTGAAACTTTAGATCTTTTAGAAGGTGATGAAGCTGGTATTAAAAGTGTAACTTTAAAAGTAAAAGGTGAATTTGCTTATGGTTATTTAAAGGCTGAAAAAGGAGTCCATAGATTGGTAAGAATTTCACCATTTAATGCCAATGGAAAAAGGCAGACTTCTTTTGCTTCAGTAGAAGTTCTTCCAGAATTAACTAAGGATCAAGATATTGATATAAGACCAGAGGATTTAAAGATAGATACCTATAGAGCCAGTGGAGCAGGTGGTCAGCACGTTAATAAGACGGAATCAGCTATTAGAATAACTCACTTACCAACAGGTATTGTGGTGCAATGTCAAAATGAGAGAAGTCAATTTGCCAATAAAGATACTGCAATGGCAATGCTTAAGTCAAAGCTTATTGAATTAAAAGAAAGAGCTCATAAAGAAAAAATCGAAGATTTAACAGGTGAGCTTAAAGATATGGGATGGGGAAGTCAGATAAGATCATATGTATTCCATCCATACAATATGGTGAAGGATCACAGAACAAATGAAGAAACATCTAATTTAAATGCTGTGATGAATGGAGAAATCGACCAATTTATCATAAGCTACTTAAAGCAAGAAGCTAAAAAGTAATTATGGATGATGAATTATGAATGATGAATAAAGGATGAAACTCAAAGAGTTTCTATATTTAAATTTTTTAAACTCCCTATAGGAGTTTATACCATAATTCATAATTCATCACTCATAATTCATAATTTAAAAAAGCTATTTAGCTTTTTTAAAAGGTTTTGTATTTAGTATGCCAATGATAATAAGTGCTAAAAGTATAATTAATAATAAATTAATAGATTTTCTACTATATATAAAGGTTGTTACAGTACTGTAGCAATCTTTTTTAATTTCTTTATTAACTACTTTATATACTGTATTTATGGCATCAGTATCAATATAGTCTACAGTATCAGTTGGTGTATGAATATGTGACGTATCACTATGGCAAATGGTTAATGCATCAATGCCTAATTCATTAAAGCTTGCATGATCGCTAGAATTTTCGTATTCCACTAGATATTCTATAGAGTCATTTGAACAGATATTAGAAAGTGAATTTAAGATGTTAGAAGAATTACCTTTGAAGGCTACTCCTTGAATAAAGGTAATGGGACAATCTTTTGCACCTATCATGTCAAAATTAATAACTTTTGAATTTTTAATATCAAAGTAATTGTTCTCAGCAAAAAAGTTAGACCCTTTAAGTCCAAGTTCTTCAGCATTTAAAGCAACAAAAATTATGGAGCGTTTAGGTTTGCCAAAGGTGGATAAGGTATTGGCAAGTTCCAATAAAAATGAAGTACCAGAAGCATTGTCTAAAGCACCGTAATAAATATTATTTTGTGAATCACTACCGAGATGATCAAAGTGTGCAGTAAGGATTAATGGTGCTAGTGATTGATCTGAACCTTCAATAATTCCTTGAATGTTAACTAAATTTTTGTCTGCATTTTTAAAAGGAATATAAGTAGTTAAGGTTTTACCATTCTTTAAGGCATCAATTATTTTATTATAGCCTTTAGAAGATAGAGCAATTACTAAATCAAAACGTAGTTCACACATAAAAGAACTTCTAAATGATAAATCATCATTTTGACTTAGATAAAATAATAGAGTTCCTTCATCATTAGATACCTCAATAGAGGTAGAAAAAATATTTATCTTATCTTTATTAGAAAAAGTAAAGGAATTAGCATTGAAATTAATCATATCCTCCTTATAGTCTTCGCCATATTTTAAATATTCACTTCCATTATCATCAAAAATTTTAAAATAAACTGTTTCATCAGTTTTTACTGGGCAAGTTGTAATAAATTCTTCAATATAAGTATTCTTATAGGGGCTTAATTTTAAATCTTTAAATTTATTTTTTATTATTTCCCCAGCTAAAAGATTTTCATCACTACCAGAACGTCTTCCTTCAAAGGATGAGGAAGATAGATATTTTATATTTTTCACAACATTTTCGGCATTGAAATTATATATGTGATCATTTAAGGCAATACATGTGAACAAGCAAAGAATAGTAATCAATAAGGTTGAAAAATAAAAGATCTTTTTTTTCATAAAAAAATACCTCAGCTAATAATATATACTTAATATTATTAATTGAGGCAGTGTAATATGAATACCATAATAAATATTTATTATTTTGAATATACAATTTCTAAAAAACTATGAACTAAGGAAAATAAAAGACAGAGAAAAACAAAAAAGTTTATTTTACCATTTATAACAGTAATAATGCCGCCGACAATAGCCAAAAGTATAATTATTATGCCAAGAAATTTATTAAATCCTGATCCTTCTAAGGCTTCCTTAATGGAAGTTAACAATATTATGATTAAGGAAAGGTATATAAATATATTTCTTAAAGTAACATTGAATTCAATAACATAGTATCTGTTTAAAATTAAAATAACAAGTAAAAGAATAAGCATTACATTAATAAATTTATTAAAGATAGAACGCAAAGAATCACCTCTTAATGGTAAAAAATTACAATTTAATTATAAATCCAATATAACTTAATATCAATACTGTAAAAATAAAATAAAAATATTATAATAGAGGTATTGGGAAAAATATTTTTACAGGAGAGAACAATGGTAAATATTGAAAAAAGATTAGAAAAAGAATTAGGAATAAAATTAGTACAGGTACAAAATGTAATTAAATTATTAGATGAAGGAAATACAGTACCTTTTATAGCTAGATATAGAAAAGAGCAGACAGGTGCTTTAAGTGATGATATATTAAGAAAGTTTTTTGAAAGACTGACATACTTAAGAAGTTTAAAGGATAGGAAGGAGGATGTATTAAGATTAATTGATGAACAAGGGAAACTTACTGAGGAAATAGTTAAAGCATTAGAAAAGGCTGATTCCCTTACTGAAGTAGAAGATATATATAGACCTTTTAAACCTAAAAAGAGAACAAGAGCAACCATTGCTTTAGAAAAAGGATTAAAGCCATTGGCTGATATTATTTTGGCAGGTAATTTTAATGGCACAGTTGAAAAGCAAGCAGAAGCATTTATTAATGAAGAAAAGGCTGTAAACAGTATTGAAGATGCTATAGCTGGAGCATTAGATATAATAGCCGAAGGAATATCTGATGATGCAGCCCTTAGAAAGTATATTAGAAATATAGTCTTTAAAGAAGGTAAAATTGAAACTAAAGGTTCAAGTGAAGAAAGCACTCCTTATGAAATGTATTATGATTATAGTGAGGAGGTATTTAAGATACCTTCTCATAGAATATTAGCAATCAACAGAGGTGAAAAAGAAAAGATATTATTTGTAAAGATTTCTGTTAATGATGAGAAGATAATAAGCTATATAGAAAGTAAGATACTTAAAGAGAATTCTATAACGGCTGAATATTTAAAAGTAGCCATCAAAGATTCTTATAAGAGGTTGATATTCCCATCAATTGAGAGGGAAATTAGAAATGAGCTTACTGATAAAGGTGAAGAGGGAGCAATATTAATATTCAAGGAAAACTTAAAAGCACTTCTTATGCAACCACCTATAAAAGGTAAAGTAGTTATGGGATATGACCCAGGCTTTAGAACTGGATGTAAAGTGGCTGTATTAGATGCAACAGGAAGATTCTTGGATAAGGCAACAGTATATCCTACAGTTCCTAAAAGAGATATAGAAGGAACTAAGGAAATATTAAAAGAAATGATTAAGAAATATAACGTAGATGTAATTTCTTTAGGAAATGGTACTGCTTCAAGAGAATCAGAAGAAGTAATTGCTGAAATAATAAGTGAAATAAAGAATGAAACAGATAAGGGACTAGCATATGTAATAGTATCAGAAGCAGGAGCTTCAGTATACTCTGCTTCAGAGTTAGCAGCTAAAGAATATCCAGATTTAGATGTTACCATAAGAGGAGCTATTTCTATAGGAAGAAGATTGCAAGATCCAATGGCAGAACTAGTAAAGATAGAGCCCAAGGCCATTGGTGTAGGTCAATATCAACATGATGTAACTCCTAAAAAATTAGATGAATCATTAAGTGGAGTAGTTGAAGATTCAGTAAATAAGGTTGGAGTAGATTTAAATACAGCAACACCTTCATTGCTAACTTATGTTGCAGGAATAAACACATCCATTGCTAATAATATAGTAGCGTATAGAGATGAAGTAGGTGGGTTTAGCAGCAGAAAAGAACTACTAAAAGTTAAGAGATTAGGTCAAAAAGCATATGAGCAATGTGCTGGTTTCTTAAGAGTTATGGAAAGTAAAGAGCCTCTTGATAATACTTCTGTTCATCCAGAATCTTATAGTATAGCTAAAAAGCTTATGGAGATATTAGGATACTCTAAAGAAGATTTATCTGATAGAAAATTAAATGATATTGAAGAAAGAGTTATGACTAAAGGATTGAAGAACTTAGCACAGGAATTAGAAGTAGGAGAACTTACACTTAAGGATATTATTAAAGAGCTGCAAAAACCAGGAAGAGATCCAAGAGAAGATATGCCAAAGCCTATTTTAAAAACAGGTGTCATAGATTTAAAAGACTTAACTCCAGGAATGGTATTAATGGGAACTGTAAGAAATGTATCTGATTTTGGAGCATTTGTTGATATAGGAGTACATCAAGATGGATTGGTGCATAAGAGCCAAATGGCTAATAAATTCGTCAAGCATCCTCTTGATATTGTGAAAGTTGGCGATGTTGTAAAAGTTGCAATTATGGAAGTTGATAGCAAGAGAAAGAGAATTGCACTTACTATGAAAGATATAAAGGAATAACGAAATTATTATAAGTATATCTTGAAATAAGAATCTATTAGAACTATAATATAAGTATAAAATAATATATCTTCAGGGCGGGGTGCAATTCCCCACCGGTGGTTATAGCCCACGAGCTAGAAATAGCATGATTCGGTGTGATTCCGAAGCCGACAGTATAGTCTGGATGAAAGAAGGCAATAAGTAAGTTTTATTTATATTTAAAATAAAGTTAATTACGTCCTGATGTTTTATAGCATCAGGATTTTTTATTACAGCAAAATATTTTTATGCCTGTGCATTAATTTAAAGTATAAAAAGTTTCTAGGATATAAAAATATAAATGAAACAAAACTTATACCTCCACTGAGAGATAAAGGGGGATTATATATGAATAAAAGAAAAGATTTAAACAAAAGCATAAAAATATCGTTATTAGTGGCAATTGCAGTAGTACTTATGTATTTTGACTTTCCAATTGTACCTATATTTCCGTGGCTAAAGATTGATCTTAGTGAAATTCCAGCATTAATAGGAGGATTTGCTTATGGACCAGTTATTGGTGGAATCATTGTAGTATTAAAAGTTATTTTGAAATTATTACTTAAAGGAAGCGCAACTTTTGGAGTAGGTGAAATTGCCAATATATTAGTAGGGGTTGCTTTAGTAACGCCAGCGGCATGGTTATACAATAGAAATAAAAGCAAGAAATCTGCTATTACAGGGATGGTAGTTGGTGCATTAGTTATGCAATTAGTAGGGATTATTGCTAATATATACTTCTTACTTCCAGCCTATGGAATAGAAGTTGATTTAACAAAATATGTTTTTGTTGGACTTATACCATTTAATGGTATAAAGGCGCTTATTGTGTGTATTGGTACATTTATATTATATAAAAGATTATCAATGTCTATATTTAAGGTTGATTCAAGATTGGGAGATAAAAGAAATGTAGCATAGTTAAAATAAAAAAACTTCTTTGGTGAAATAGTTATAGAAATTATTGCACTAAAGAAGTTTTTTGCATAGTGAGCTACTATTATAGCTGTCATTAAATATTTTCATTTTGAATTTTTATTTTTTTGAATAGTATATAAACAAAGAGCACTTAAAGTAGCTATACCTGCAATTATTATAAATTTATGAGTGTTTGTTTTTTCTGCTTTCATTAATTCTATTGGATTATCCACAGGATCTTTTTCAATGATACTTACTATATTATGTTCACCATTTACATCACTAATTTCTAAAGTCAATTTAATTAATGAATTGGCAGTGAAATTAGGATAAACTATCTTTTCTTCATGAATATTATCATGATCGTAGCTTAGTATAAGGTTCACAGTATCTTTAACAAATGATGTACTTATGGTTGTAATAATTTCTGAGTTAGTATTTAATTTGCTAATTTGTATTGAAGAGTCATTAAGACCTTCATAAGATAATACCACATTAGTAAGTTCTTTCGTAGTATTATTTATAATTTTAATAACAGGTAAAAGAGTAGAACCAGCATTAGTTTCCATATAAATACCTCCACTTAATACACTTTATTAACTATACTATACGTTTAAGAGAAGTAATATGAATTAAAAATTAATATAATTTAAATTATATAATGTTTCTTTTCCACATAATCATGGCATCTTCGCCATTATCATCATAATATTTTTTTCTTATGCCTTCATTAATAAATCCTGCCTTGGCATAAAGCTTTTGTGCAGCAATATTAGATACTCTTACTTCAAGAGTTATATCTGGACAATTTTCTTTTTGGCAGATATCAAATAAGGAAGATAATAAATTATAGCCGATGCCAAGACGCTTAAAATCAACATCAACTGCTATGTTTGTAATATTGCCTTCACCAGCAATAATCCACATTCCTGCAAAGCCTATTACTTTATTACTATGGGAATCAATAGCAACAACATATCTAGCAAGAGTATTAGTAATCTCTTGACTTATAGATTCTAAGCTCCAAGGAATATGAAAGGAGTTTTTGCTTAACTCAAAAACTCCTTGTACATGGGATGAATCCATTGGCTTATACAATATGGCCATTTTGCATTTTCATCCTTTGTTCTAATTCTCTTTCTGCTTGAGGCTTCTTTAGATATAAAGGTGAAGAATTTATATCATCGCATTGGCCTTGTCTTAAAAGTTCCATTCCTAGCTCTCCTAGAGCTGAAGCTTTTACAACACTTAGATGGTTAGGGGCAAACTTAGCGTTAGGAAGCTTTTTTAATAAATATTCTTTATACTTATATACTCCATCACCGGTAAAGATGACAGATTTATCTTTTTCTTGCAATATTTCTACTAGTTCATCTAAAGAAAGAGCACTATAGTCAATTATTTTTGAAAGTTCTCCATTAGAAGATTTATACATGCATGTGAATACACTATCTCTTAATGCATACATTATAGGACAGATTATGCCATCAAAATTAATTAGGGAATAAGCTAATGCATCTAAACTAGAAATACTTAGATAAGGTTTATTTGAACCCATGCTTAATCCTTTTACTGTAGCCATACCTATTCTAAGACCTGTAAATGAACCAGGACCTTTAGAAACCACAAAGCCATCAACTTCGCTAATATCTATATTGCAATCATTAAGTAGCATTTCTATCTTTTCCATAAGGATTACAGAATGTTCTCTTTTGAAGTTTAAGGTAAATTCACCTAATAAATGTTCATCTTTAAGTAGTGCAACTGTAGTAACTAAAGATGAAGAGTCCATGCTTAAAACTATCATACTTTTAACTCCTTTATGTAATTATATCTTTCACCATATGGTGTTAATGTAATGGTTCTGAAATTTTCTCCATTATCAAGATTTTTTTCAATATGAATATGTAAATATTCCTTTGGTAGAATATCTTCTATATAGTTAGCCCATTCAATTATTGAAACTGCATCTGAAAATATATAATCATCAAAACCAATGGCATATATTTCATCAGGGTCTGAAACTCTATAAACATCAAAGTGATTTAATTTTAATCTTCCAGAATCGTATTCGTTAACTATTGTAAATGTTGGACTTGTTATGTATTCATCAATGCTAAGGCCCTTAGCAATTCCTTTTGTTATATGAGTTTTACCAGTACCTAAATCACCAGTTAGACATATAATATCCCCAGCATTAAGTAATTTTCCAAGTTCATAACCTATGGAAGTAGTTTCTTCTATGTTACTAACAGAAAAAATCATATTTCCTCTCCTTTCAACAATAAAGCTTAATTACATAAATTAAACTAATATTTCTCTAACTTATATTCTATCCAAAATATATAAAAAAGAAAAGAATTATATAAATTAGAATAAAAATATTGATTTTTGTAATATTTCATTATATAATATACTTTGTACTTAGGGGTATGGCTCAACGGTAGAGTAGTGGTCTCCAAAACCATTGGTTGTGGGTTCAAATCCTACTGCCCCTGCCAGTAAAACTAGTAAGTAATACTTGCTAGTTTTTTTTTATGCGTAAAAATATATATTTATATAAAATTAATTTTTATTTTTAACATTTTCACCTTTATGTAAATATTATATAAGAGGAAAGAAGTATTCTTATATAAAAATCAAGGAGGATGAAAACGTGAGTAGTTATAAAGGAATTGATATTTCTAGTTATCAAGGGTACGATATTGACTTTTCGGCAGTAAGAAATAGTGGAGTTGAAATATGTATTGTGAAAGCTACTGAAAGTACCACATATACCAATATGTATTTTGATAACCATGCTTCTGGAGCTTTAAATGCAGGGCTTAATGTTGGTTTTTATCATTTCTTCAGAGGGCAAGGAATAGCAGAAGCTGATTATTTTTGTAGTGTAATAAATAAATATAAAGATAGAATGACCATAAAACCTGTTATTGACGTTGAAGTATCAATGGCTGATATAAATAATCAGGTTTTATTATTTATTAATAGGGTAAAGCAAGTTTTAGGATTAGATTGTGTAATATATTCAGGTGCATATTTTGCTGGAGATAATCTTATAGATATAAATCTTTTAAATTATGGACTTTGGGTTGCTCATTATTATGTATCAACTCCAACACTAAGAGGTATTTGGACTGGATTTGTAGGACATCAATATTCAGATCAAGGGATAATTCCTGGAATAAATGCATATGTAGATTTAAATACTTTTTATGATGGAATGTTTATTGGAAATCCAGGCAGCGGAGAAAGTACAGGTGGAGTAACTCCAGCACCAGTAGGAAGAACAAAGAATTTAGATGGAACTTATACAGTGAAGAGTAATGATACTTTAAGTGCCATTGCCAATGATTTTGGTGTTACAGTAGATCAGCTTGTAAGATGGAATAATATTTCTAATCCTAACTTAATAACAGTAGGGCAAATTTTATATTTTTCAGATAAGTCTTCTTCAGGATTAGGTCAAGGAATAACTTATGTAGTGCAAGCTGGAGATACCTTAAGCGGAATAGCAACAAAATTTGGGACAACAGTAGCAAATTTAGTATCATTAAACAATATAAGTGATCCTAATTTGATATATGTAGGTCAAGTTTTAAAGTTACCATCATCAGGAAATAGTAGTAGAACTTATATTGTACAGGAAGGTGATACTTTAAGCTCTATAGCAACAAAGTTTGGCACAACAGTAGTAAATTTAGTATCATTAAACAATATAAGCAATGCAAATTTGATATATGTAGGACAAGTTTTATATGTATAATTAATTTATAGAAGAAAATAAAAAAAGTTTATGATTTATAATTAGTCTGCATTAACATAGTAATATGATTGCTTTAGCAAGTATTATTCATGTTAATGCTTATAATATAAAAACGAACAAATGTTTGAATAGAAAAATAAAGAATGTTAATAATTTTAAATAAAAAAGAATAGTCAGGAGTGATAAGATGATAAATAGAGCAAGAGAAGTCCTTAAAGAATATTATGGATATGATTCATTTAGAGAAAGGCAAGAGGAAATTATTACGTCTATTTTAGAGGGAAAAGATGTAGTAACAATTATGCCAACTGGTGGCGGAAAATCTATATGTTATCAGGTGCCTGCCCTTATATTAGATGGACTTACTATTGTAATTTCTCCCTTAATATCTTTAATGAAGGATCAAGTTGATAATATTAAAAATATGGGGATTAAAAGTGCATATATAAATTCAACCTTAAGTGAGAACGAAATTAAGAGTATATTAAATGATGTAATTAAAAATGAGGTGAAAATTCTCTATGTTGCACCAGAAAGATTGGAATCAACAGAATTCTTAAATTTGATAACAAGGGTAAAAATATCACAAATTGCTGTAGATGAAGCACATTGTATATCACAATGGGGACATGATTTTAGAAGTAGTTATAGAAGGATAAGTAAGTTTATTGATTTGTTAGTATATAGACCAATAATAACAGCTTTTACAGCTACTGCCACTGAGGAAGTCAGAAGAGATATTATAAATCTATTAAGGCTTAATGAACCGAAAATTTTTATAACTGGATTTGATAGGAAGAATTTAAAAATAACCATAGAAAAAGCTGTAGTGAAGAAGCAGTATATTTTGGATTACATAAATAGTAGCGAAGGTGCCAGTGGAATAATTTATTGTGCCACCAGAAAAGATGTAGATATTATATATGAAATGCTTATAGCAAATAATATAAAGGGTGAAAGATATCATGCAGGATTAAATGATGAAGAGCGTAGGGTAGCACAGGAACGATTTATTTATGATCAGGCCAATGTGATGGTAGCTACTAATGCTTTTGGAATGGGAATTGATAAGCCTGATATCAGATATGTAATACACTATAATATGCCTAAAAGCTTGGAAGGATATTATCAGGAAATAGGAAGAGCTGGTAGAGATGGTGAGGAAAGTGAATGTATAATGCTTTTTTCACCTTCAGATGTACAGACACAAAGATACATTATAGATATAGGTACTTCTAACAGTGTTAGAAAAGAAAAGGAATATGCAAAGCTTCAGACGATGGTAAACCTAATATATACACAAGAATGTTATAGAAAATATATTCTTAATTATTTTGGTGAAGAATATGAAGGGAACTGCAATAAATGTAGTAATTGTGATACAGAGCAAAGCAAGGAAGACAAGACCATAGATGCTCAAAAGGTTATATCTTGTGTATATAGGGTAAAAAGAGGTTATGGTGTTGGCATGCTTGTAGATGTTTTACGTGGTTCAAAAAATAAAAAATTATTGGATTTAAAATTAAATGAAGTTAGTACTTATGGCATAATGAAGGATTATTCAAAGGATAATCTTACGGAGTTTATCAATACCTTAATCGCTTTAGGATATTTAAATTATGGCGGTGAATATCCAGTAGTTAGCTTAAATAATAATTCTATGGATATAGTAAAAGGTAAAAGAACTGTGTGGATTAGAGAACATAAAATCAATAAGGCTAGTTTTACAGTTGATAATGAATTATTTGAGATATTAAGAAGACTAAGGCATGAAATTGCAGTTGGTGAAAAGGTGCCACCATATATGGTATTTGGAGACAGTACACTAAAAGAATTAAGTTCAAGAATGCCTGTAGATAAAGAACAGATGTTAGAGGTTAGTGGTGTAGGTGAAAGAAAATATGATAAGTATGGTCAGCAATTTATTGAAAAGATAATGAATTATTTAAATAGTAATAATATAAATCATATATGGATATCAAAAGCTAAGAGTGATATATCAATAGAAGAAAAGAAAAATAATATAGAGGGTAGCAAAAATATTAAAGAAAAATCATATATAAATACAGTGGAGATGTTAAGAGTATGTGGTAGTTTAAGGAAGACTGCTGGAGAAAGAGAATTAACGCTTACTACCATTATTTCTCATGTTGAAAAATATATAAGTGAAGGAAATAGCATAGATTTTAAAATAGACTTTAGTGATATATTTAATGAACAGGATGAGGAAATAGTAAAGGGAGTCATTAAGAATGTGGGCTTTAATAAACTTAAGGCCATAAAAGAACAGGTTCCAAGCAATATAAGCTATGATGTTATAAAAGGAATTATACTTAAAAAGATAATTGAAGAATCAGCCTCTTAAAAATTGATATTGGATAATTATCAATTATCCAGTATCAATTATAATAACTTTGTTTATTGTAAGAAAAAACTTGTTGACATATTATTGTGGACTATGATAAAATAACTTTTGTCAAAGGGGTATGGCTCAACGGTAGAGTAGTGGTCTCCAAAACCATTGGTTGTGGGTTCAAATCCTACTGCCCCTGCCACAAAAAAGTTAGTATTTATACTAACTTTTTTTTTATAAAAATTTCAGATGACAAAATATGTGTTGTAAAATAATAGATAAATTGATATAATTTATAAATAAGTAGTATATGCTTTATTTATGTATTGACAACGTTTTTATGTAATGATAGTATATAATAAAATAATATAGGTACCTAAATTAAGATGAGCTTAGTTTAGGTTTTTATATTTTATGTAGAAGATGAGGTAATCAATGATAGTAGAAAAGGTATTAAATAACAATGTTGTTGTATCTATAGAACCACAGACAAGGAAAGAAATAATTCTAATGGGTCAAGGAATAGCCTTTGGAAAAAAAATAGGTCAGGAAATTGATGAAAGTAAAATTGAAAAAAGATTTATGGTAGAAAATAAGACTTTAGGTGATAAAATAAAAAAACTAATCAATCAAATACCTGAAGGTGTCTTTGAAATTACCGATGAAATAATTTCTTATGCATCGAAAGAATTAGATACAGAATTAGATAATCAAATATATATTTCATTATCAGATCATATATCATTTGCTATAAAGAGATTTAAAAATAATATAAGTTTAAAAAATGATTTACTTAATGAAATTAGAAGAATACATAAAAAAGAATTTAAAGTGGCATTATGGGTTGTTGATTATTTAAATGAAAAATTAGAAATAAATCTTCCAGAAGATGAAGCTGGCTTTATAGCACTTCATTTTGTTAATGCAACATATAATAAAATTACCACTGAATCAATTACTTCTACTAATATAATAAAAGATATCTTACAAATTATCAGGTTAAATTATAAATTGGAATTTAATGAGGATGATTTGAATTATGATAGATTGCTTACTCATTTAAAATATTTCACTAAGAGAATTATTACTAGTAGTAAAGAAGAGAATACTAGTGATGAAATATTTGCTAAAATTATTGAAAATAGCTATTCTGAGGCGTATAAATGTGCACTGAAGATAAAAGATTATATAGAAAATACATATAATTATGAAGTTAATGAAGATGAAATAATATATTTAACAATGCATATTCATAGAGTTGTTTTAGCAACAAGAGATAATTAAAAAATAAGGAGCTGTATTTTTTAGCAGCTCCTTATTTTTGCTTAATCCACTGAGAAAACTTAATGCTATAGTTATCAGCTTTATTTTTTTCAACATAATTATAAAATGAGTTTAGAAAGTAGGCTCTATCTACATCATCAGTTAAAATAATGCCACCCATATTATATTGATAACATAAGATTTGATCTAAGGCTAAGTTACCATTATCAGTCATAATTTGATATAGTACCATAAAAGTTGTAGTTCTTCCTTCACCAGCATCACAATGAAAATGAAGATGCTGCCCTTCAGGTTTATTTTTAATAAAATCTACAAAATCATCTATTACAGTAGTAGATGGAATTCCACCATCCTTAACAGCAAAACGCTGATATTTTAACCCATTTTTATTAATTGCATTATTTTCAGTGGAAACAGAATCAACAGTAATATTAGTTAAAACTTTACCAAGTTTATCATATATATTTATTTGTGAATTTTGCTTAATGGAATTTAATAATTTATCTTCAGTAGAAATGGTTTCTTCTGTGATAAATCCATTATTTAAATCTTTACCAATGCTGTAGAAGCTGATAGCTAAATCATTTATAAATCCATGAGATTCTTGTCTTAAATCAACTATGCATATATCAGGTTTATTTATGGAGTTTTTTATATTTTCTATTTGAGAAGGTGTAAATTGTGCACTACCTGAAATATTTAAATTAGTTAAATCTCTAAAACGATTTGGAAGTCCAGTGATTGCATCACTATCTTTCACAATTAAAGTTTCATTTTTATTGCTAAAGGATATTGGAAAGGCTGATACTAATTGAAAAATTAGTAAAACATATAGAAAAAGACTGCAGAATTTTATAGTTTTAATTTTCATATTAAACCTCCTAAATTATATTTATAAACAGTATTATTTTTTGTTAGGAAAAAAATATTATTCTTTATAAATTTTTATATGCATAATATAAAGATACTGGGGCAATATAATAGTGTAAACAGGAGGTAAAAAAATTCGTAAAGAAGAATTTTCTTGTACTTTTGTTTATATAGACCGGTAGCCGAAGGAGGAATCTGTAATGTCAAATAAAGCATTAGTTCCAGAAGCAAAGCAAGGGTTAAATGCATTCAAGAACGAAGTAGCAATGGAGTTAGGAGTACCATTTAAAGAATATAATGGAGATTTAACTTCAAGACAATGTGGTTCCGTTGGTGGTGAAATGGTTAAGAGAATGGTAGAACAATATGAAAGTGGGTTAAGATAAGCCACAACGGTATGAAATCTCAAGAGAGGGTCAATGCCTTGAAAGGATGGAGACTGAAATGGATGAACCACCAAAAAATTGATTTATCATTACAAAAGGGAAGATGCAGCAATGCATCTTCTTCTTTTATCAAGGGATTTGTTATAATTCAAGATAATTAAAGTCTATAGTAAGGTCTTCAAGTGATTTTTTTCTATGCTGATATGTAAAAAGAAATTGCTGTCCATAACCTTCCATTAATAAAAATCTTAAGACATTCTTTAACTTCATATGTTTTATAATATTCTATTTTTTTTATCTTCATAAGTAGTAATGTTTTAAAAAAAATTTCTTTTATGATATATTCTCTCTTATGATACAATTGATTATAAAGTTAAAAAATTCATTTATAAATGAAATTTAAAAATAAGTATGAGGTAGAGATATGGAAAATCCAAAAGAGTATTATGAAAATAATATTAATAAAATTAATAAAAATTTAAGAGAATTAGAAAGAATAATATTAACTTTTGCAGTGCTAAGATTAATAATAGTAATTGTGGGCATAGCAGTAATGTACTATCTATATAAAGCTGATAAGTTTATTTATTTATGTGCTTCATTTTTAGCTACATTGTTAATTTTTATTTTAACAGCTATATTCCATAATAATAAGATAAATGAAAAAGAACAGTACTTATTGAAGTTAGAATACAATGAAAAGGGGTTAAAGAGGATAAATGGAGAGTGGAAGGAATTTGAGGATAAAGGAGAAGAGTTTTTAAATAACAGCCATAATTTTAGTGGTGACTTAGATATATTTGGTAAGAACTCTTTATTTCAATGGATAAATACAACTAAAAGTCCCCTTGGTAGAAAAAAATTAGCTGAAATATTATCTCTTAAGTCATTGCCTAATAAGCAAATAATAAAGGATAGACAAGAAGCTATTAAGGAACTTAGTGGAAAGAGAGAGTTTTGTGAAAATATTTATATATCATTTAATAAAGGAAAAAAAGATAAGCATTCAGTGGATAAGTTTTTAGCTTGGATGGAAAAGGAGGAAAAGATAAGTTTTACAGTAAGATATGTACCATATTTATTTATCATTATTACCTTGCTGTTTTTATATCTTACAGCTGCTGGAAGGGTACCTGTAAATTATTTAATTTTAGATTTATTTGTTAATTATCTTGTGGTAAAGCTATTAACGAAGAATTTAAGTGATAGTATAAATATTATATTGGAAAATAAAAATGCCATTATTCAATATGAAAAGATATTAAGAATATTAAGTAGTGAAGAGTTTTCTACAAGAAAACTTGTTAAATTAAAAGAAAAGCTTATAAATAGTGGAGAAAACTGCATGGTGGAAATTAATAAGCTTAAAAATATTGTTAATTGGATAGGAGATAGTAATGCTAATGCATATTATCTACTTTTAAATGTGTTTATGCTAAGTGATATATTTGTTCTATATAATCTTGAAAAATGGAGAAGAAAAAATGGGTTTAAGATTAGAACATGGATTAAAACTATAGCTGAGTTTGAAGCTCTAATTAGTATTTCTAATATAGCATTTGATAATCCAAAGTGGTCATATCCAGACTTTGCTGAAGAAAGAAGCATTGAATGTAGGGGGATTGCTCATCCTTTATTAGGAGAAAAAGCTGAAAGTAATGATTTTGCTTTACATCATGGCAAAAAAGCTGCTCTTATAACAGGATCAAATATGTCTGGTAAGAGTACTTTCCTAAGAACTATAGGTTTTAATATGGTTTTAGGATATATAGGTAGTCCTGTGAGAGCTGAAAAGTTGAATAGTGGGATTTTTAGTATATATACATGTATGAGAACACAAGATAATCTAGAAGAAAGTATATCTTCATTTTATGCAGAAATATTGAGGATTAAATTAGTGATAGAGGCTGCCAGAAGTGGGGAAAAGGTATTTTTTCTTTTAGATGAAATATTTAAAGGAACAAATTCGAAAGATAGACATGATGGAGCTAAAATATTGATTGAGCAATTGGTGAAAAGTGGTGGTATTGGACTTGTTTCAACTCATGACTTTGAGTTATGTGATTTAGAAAACATACACAATTGGCTTATTAATTTTAATTTCCAAGAATACTATATAGATGATAAGATTAAATTTGATTATAAACTAAGAAATGGAAGAAGTATGACTCAAAATGCAAAATATTTAATGAAGCTTGCAGGAATAGAAATTGTAGAAAATTAGAAAAAAAGTAAAACTTGAAGTATAATTAAGAAAGCAATATAAAGGGTTAATATATGGGGGGGAAGAGCAGTGGCTTTTATTATAATTGATTTGGAATTTAATAATTTAAGTGAAATACATAAATATTATCCAAATATATATAAAGATATGCCAAATTTAAAAGAATTAGATTTAATTAATGAAATAATTGAAATTGGAGCAATTAAAGTTGATATGTATATGAAGCCTTTAGAGCATTTGAAAGTATATATTAAGCCATCAGTAATACCTGTAGTCAATCCTAAAATACTAAGTATTACAAATATAAAGAAAGAAGAGCTAGAAAATGGAGTAAGTTTTAATGAAGGGCTTGATATGCTTAAGAAGATGGTAGGTAAAGGAGATGTCATATGCTCATGGGCAAAGGATGATATTGCAGAAATAATAAGGAATGCAAATCATCATGGATATAGTGATTTAAGCTGGATAGAAAGATATCTTGATATTCAGGAATATACAACAAAGATATTAGGTAAAAAGAATATTCTTAGTTTAAAAAATGCTCTTCAACAATTAAAGATAAAAGTTGATGAAAGCAAGCTTCATGATGCTTTGAATGATTCTATATATACATTAAGCGTCTTTAAGAATATATATAATGCCAGAGCAGTAAAACAATTTATTGTTAAGGATATATTTGATATGCCAGCACTGGAGATAAAATCTCTTCAAAACTTCAAACTGGATTATTCTAAGATTAATCCAGTTTGTCCTAGATGTAAAAGAAATATTGAGTTAGATTATAATTTTACTAATTTAGGATGGAGATTTGTCGCTATTGGGACATGCTCCAAATGTAATAGCAGGATTTTAGAAGAGGTTATTGTAAAGAAGAGTTTAAGTGGAGAAATGATCTATAGGGAAGTATACAGTATTATTGATGAGATTGAATTTCTAAAATATGAAAATAGACTTATTAAGAAAAATGCAAGTGTATAGATTTACATTTGAAAGTTTTATAATAAAATTATATAATTGCTATGTATAGAAAAATAATGTCTTAAGGTATTAATTGAATATTTGAGGGAAAGGTAAGAAATATGAATATTGCATTTCTTTTGACACCAAAGAATGAGGTAATTTATGAATATCTAGATGTAACTATGAGACAAGTAATTGAGAAGATGGAGCATCATGGATATACAGCTATTCCACTTATTGATAAAAGTGGAAAGTACGTAGGTACATTAACAGAAGGAGATTTATTATGGAAACTTAAAAATACTCCTGAATTAACATTTAGAAATACTGAATGTGTAAAAGTAAGTGATATACCAAGAAAAATAAAACATAAGTCTGTTTCAATAAATGCAGATGTAGAAAGTATCATAAATCTAGCAACTACTCAAAATTTTGTGCCAGTGGTAGATGATGAAGGAATTTTTATAGGTATAATAAAAAGAAGCGATATTATTAATTATTGCTATAACTTGATTAGAAAAAGTTCAAAAATTAATTAGATAAAATACAAAAGTTTATTAAGGAAGTGAGTTTAATGAATTCAGAAAAAAGAGAAGAAAGCACAATGGGCGAATTATTAAAGGATTTTGATGTTAAAAGAATCAAAAGCGGAGATATATTAAAAGGTATTGTAATAGATGCTGATGAAAAAGAAGTAAGAGTTAATATAAATTATGCCTTTGATGGTGTAATTTCCAGAGAAGAACTTACAAATGCAGATGCTTCTCCACTGGAAGTAGTTAAGCCAGGAGATGAAATAGATGTATATGTATTATCTCCAAATGATGGTGAAGGGTATGTACAGCTTTCAAGAGTAAGAGCTCTTCAAATCACAGAAAAAGAAGAATTAGAAGAAGCATATAAAAATAATAAAACAATCAAAGTAGTTGTTAAAGAAGAAATAAAAGGTGGATTAGCAGCTTACTATGGATCGATTAGAGTATTTATACCAGCATCACAAGCTGCAAGAGAAAGAATTGAATTAAAGAATCTTTTAGGTAAGGAATTAGAAGTTAAGCTTATAGAGCTAGATTTAAGAAATAGAAAAGTAGTTGCTTCAAGAAGAGTTATTGAAGAAGAAATATACAATGCTCATAAAAAAGAACTTTGGAAAAATGTTAAATCTGGAGAAAAAAGAGAAGGTGTTGTTACAAAAATATTAAAAGTTGGTGCAATTGTTGATATTGGAGGAATAACAGGTCTTATTCATATAAGTGATTTAGCATGGGAAAAGGTAAAGAGAGTTGAAGATGTAGTTTCTGTAGGGGATAAGGTAGTTGTTTTTGTAGGTAATGTAGATGCAGAAAATGAAAAAGTATCATTAATCTTAAAAGATGTAAATAATGAGCCTTGGAACCTTCATAGAGAAAGCTTAAAAGAAGGAAATGTATTAGAAGGAAAAGTAGCTAAGCTATTAAACTTTGGGGCATTTGTAGAAGTATTCCCTGGAGTTGAAGGATTAGTTCATATAAATGAAATTACTGATGAAAATATAGCAAAACCAAGCGAAGCTTTAGAAATAGGGCAAATAGTAAAGGTTAAAATTTTAAATGCAGATATTGAAAATAAAAAATTATCATTAAGCATTAGAGATGCAGTAGAAAAAAGTCAAGAATACTTAGCATATAATGATAGCGATGAAGGTGAAACTTTAGGAGATTTATTTAAAGGACTTTTTGACAACTAATAAAAATACCTATGGGAATTAAGCCTATAGGTATTTTTATTAGTTATCGTAAGGTATCTTTGTCTTTTTTTGTATATTAACACCTTAAAAATAATAGAGCATTAAATTAGGTATAATAAATTTAAGTATCATTAGTAATATGATATACTTAGATATATATTTTAATTCTAGTATAATTTAGCAGAAGGGAAGAAAAATTATGGCAGTGTTAGACAATTTACAACCAAAATTAGTTTTTAAATATTTTGAAGAAATATCACAAATTCCAAGAGGATCAGGAAATGAAAAAGGAATAAGTGATTATCTTTTAAATTTTGGTAAGAGTTTAGGATTAGAAAGCATTCAAGATGAGGCTTTGAATATAATAATAAAGAAATCAGCTACTAAGGGGTATGAAAATGCTCCAACAGTAATATTACAAGGGCATATGGATATGGTATGTGAAAAAAATAAAGGAACAAATCATGACTTTGAGAAAGATCCTTTAAAATTAAGAATAGTAGATGACTACATATATGCAACTGATACCACATTAGGAGCAGATAATGGGATAGCGGTTGCCTATGCAATGGCTATACTTGCTTCAGATGATGTTATGCATCCATCATTAGAAGTTTTAATAACTACTGATGAAGAAACAGGAATGTCAGGAGCTATGGCTGTTTCACCAGAACATATCCATGGAAAGATATTAATAAATCTTGATAATGAAGAAGAAGGATATCTTTTAGTAAGTTGTGCTGGTGGAATAAGAACTAAAGGAAAGCTTCCAGTGATAAGAGAAGAAAGAACAAATGGTAAAGCAATGCAAATAAAGATATCTGGACTTAAGGGTGGACACTCAGGAATGGATATTATTAAAGAAAGAGGAAATTCAAATAAAATTTTAGGAAGAATCCTAAAGCATCTTTTAAATAATGTTGAATACTCTTTATGTGAAATGAATGGTGGAGCAAAGAATAATGCTATTCCAAGAGAAGCAGAAGCGGTTATTATGGTAGCTGATAGTGATTTAGTAAAAGCAACAGAATTAGTTTTAGAATTTGCTAAGCTAGTTAAAAATGAATTAAAAGCTCAAGATGCAGGGTTAAATATAGAAGTACAAGAAGTTGCAGCAGTATCTAAAGTATTTACAAAGGAAAGCACAGAAAAAGCAGTTAATTTATTATATCTTTATCCATCAGGAATAAATAGTAAGAGTACAGAAATAGAAGGTCTAGTAGAAAGTTCAACTAACTTAGGAGTTTTAACAACTACTGAAGGTTTTGTAGAGTATGATTCAGCAGTAAGAAGTTCTGTATCTTCATTAAAAGAGGAAATAGTTTTAAGAAGTAAAACTATAGTTAATCTTTTAGGTGGAGAATTAGAATGTAATTCAGGATATCCAGCATGGGAATATAATTCTAATTCAAAGATAAGAGAAATATGCCAATCTGTACATAAAGAAATGTATGGAAAAGAAGCAGAAATTGTAGCTATCCATGCTGGTGTTGAATGTGGATTATTTAATGAAAAGTTAGGCAATTTAGATATGATAAGCTTTGGACCAAATTTATATGATGTTCATACACCAGAAGAGCATATGAGTATTTCATCAGTTAAAAATTGCTATGAATACTTAGTTGAAATTTTAAAATCAATTAAATAAAAAAATAGGCCGAAAGGTCTATTTTTTTAATGCTTGAATTTGAAAATTTAACTAGCTTATTAGCATAGAGACATAAGCGTTTCATTAGTCAATTGTGACGACTTAATTAGAGTATTACTGAAAGTATATGCTGACTTAATTATGATACCAATGAAATGTGTAACATAATTTAAAAGATGTTAGTATATCCACCAAAGAAAGAGAATATATATTAAGTATAAAAATATAAGAGGTGGTGGATGAGAAAATGAGGTATACAAGATATAACTATAAGAAAAGTAAAAATAATGATTTGTTTAGATTTATATTAAAATTAGTAGGAACTGTGGTGGGAGCAGGGATTTGTGGTATTACATTAGCATATGTGGCTTTTAGCATATTAACTAAAAATAATGAGCTTCCATCAGGAAACAGAGGTAAAGAAACTTCTATAGAAGCTAATAGCAATGAAATTGCTAATTCAGAAGGAGGTAGTAGTACAGCTATAAGTAATACTTATGTTTTTTATACTGTCCAATGTGGATATTTTTCTAATGAAAGCAATGCTAATCATATATTAAATTCCATAAGTGGAAAGTATAGTGCATTCATATATGAAGATGAAGATAAGTTTAGGGTCTTATCAGGAGTATATGAAAGTGATAAAGTAGATGAAGTTGTAAGTGAGTTAAAAAGTAGCAATATTGAGTGTACAAAGATTAAATTTTCCTTTAATAATGATGATAAAGTAGAATATCAGATTGCAAGTATATGTGATGGATATATAAGACTTTTAGATACAGCCGTTAGTGATGATGTAAAGTCAATTAATACAGATGATTTTAAAGGATGGACTAATGAGCTAGAAAACATATCTGAAGGAGAGAAAATAGATATATTAAATAATTTAAAAGAACATATTGCTAATTTAAAAACAGAAATAAATAAGGCAAATGTACCTAAAGAAATGGAATATATTTATACAATATTATTGAATTTTAAGGATATATAAAATTAAATTTAAACTATAAAAAATAAATCTTACAATATTATAAAAAAATTCTATATAGAGAGGAAAATGCTTGTTTGAACACATATAAAGTGATAAAATATAAAAGAAAATTTAAGGGTTAATAACAAGCGTTGGACTCTTTTTTTATTTTCAAAAAAACTTATTTTTATTTATTGATTAAAATAAGTTTAAATATGGAAAAATAATCAATAAAAAATAGGATGTGAAGTTATGAAATATATTTTGGCATCCGCGTCTGAAAGAAGACAGGAACTATTAAATAGAATAATAGACAATTTTGACATTATAATAAGTGACTTTGATGAAGAAAAAGTTAAGTTTAATGGAAATGTTGAAGAATACGTAATTGAAGTAGCTGAAGGAAAAGCTTTAGACGTATTATCAAGAATAAGTGAAGATAGTATCATTATTGCAGCTGATACTATAGTTGTAAATGGTGATAAAATATTAGGAAAACCTAAAAGTGAAGAAGATGCATATAAGATGCTTAAAGATTTAAGTGGAAAGGTGCATAGGGTTTATTCAGCAGTTGTTGTTGTTAATAGCAAAACTAATAAAGTAAAAAAAGAATGTATTTTTACTGAAGTCAAGTTTAAAGATTTGACTAATGAAGAAATATTGAAGTACATATCTACAAAAGAACCGCTTGATAAAGCAGGAGCATATGGAATCCAGGGGATTGGTGGGGTTTTTGTTGAAAGAATTAATGGTTGTTATTACAATGTTGTTGGACTTCCATTAAATTTATTAAATAATATTTTAGAAGAGGTTAAATAGTTTTTGTATAATGGCGATGGGGAAAATTATCTATAAAATAAATACTTAACTAATTAAGGAGAGATTTTATGGGTAATATAAAGATAAGTGACTTGCCATTAAGTGAGCGTCCTATGGAGAAATTAGTGAAATATGGCGCTGATAGCTTAGGGAATGAGGAGCTTTTAGCTATATTATTGAGAACTGGAACTAAAGGTGAAAATGTTATTGATTTAAGTACTAGATTGATATTAAACTTAGGTGGACTAGATAAAATATTGGATGCAAGCTATGAAGAAATCAAGAAAATCAAAGGTATTAAGAATGTTAAAGCATGTCAGATAATTGCATTAAGTGAGCTATTTAGAAGGTTTAAGACTTTAAGAGCAAAAAATGATTTATTTAAAATCACAAGACCAAGTGATATAGCAGAATTGCTTATGAATGAAATGAATGTTTTAAATCAGGAAACACTAAAGCTAATATTATTAGATACAAAAAATAATATTATAAGAACTAGGGATGTTTTTACAGGAACTTTAAATTCATCTTTGATTCATCCAAGGGAAATTTTTAGGGAAGCCGTTAAATTTGGTAGTGCAAACATAATAATTTCTCATAATCATCCATCTGGTAATCCAGAGCCTAGCAAAGAGGATATTAATGTTAGTATTAGAATAAAAGAGTGCGGAGAAATTATGGGAATTAATCTTTTAGATCATATTATTATTGGTAGAAACAATTATACGAGTTTAAAAGAAAAAGGAATTATTTAAATATTGAAGATTGAAAGGGGAATTCAAATGGGATTTTTCAGTAGTAATAGAGATATGGGAATAGATTTAGGAACAGCAAATACTTTAGTATTTGTAAAAGGTAAAGGAATAGTATTAAGTGAACCATCAGTTGTAGCTATTAATAGTAATACTAAAAGACCATTAGCCGTTGGTACAGAAGCTAAGCTTATGATTGGTAGAACACCAGGAAATATCGTAGCAATAAGACCATTAAAAGATGGAGTTATAGCTGACTTTGATGTTGCTCAAACAATGATAAAGAAGCTTATTGATAAAGTTGCAAGCAAAAGTGCATTTACAAGCCCAAGAATAATAGTTTGTTATCCATCAGGTGTAACTGAAGTTGAAAGAAGAGCCATTGAAGAAGCAACTAGAAATGCTGGAGCAAGAGAAGTTGTGTTAATGGAAGAACCAATGGCTGCAGCTATAGGGGCAGGACTTCCTGTAGGTGAACCAACAGGAAGCATGATAGTAGATATTGGTGGAGGTACTACAGAAGTAGCTATTATTTCTTTAGGTGGAATAGTAACAAGCAAATCATTAAGAGTTGCTGGTGACGAATTAGATCAATCAATTATTGCTTATGTTAAGAAAGAATTTAACTTAATGATAGGTGAAAGAACTGCTGAAGATATAAAAATGCAATTAGGTTCAGCATACAAGATAGATGATGAAAATGAATCATTAGAAATTAAAGGTCGTGATATGATTACTGGACTTCCAAAAGTAGTTACTATTACTGAAGAACAAGTAAGAGAAGCTTTAAAAGAGCCGGTATATGCAATCATAGAATCAATTAAAACTACATTAGAAAAGACACCACCAGAACTTGCAGCAGATATAATTGAAAAAGGAATAATGCTAGCAGGTGGGGGAGCTTTATTAAAGGGATTAGATAAATTAATTAACGCTGAAACTAACATGCCAGTACACATAGCTGAATCACCACTTGATTGTGTTGTTTTAGGAGCTGGTAAGGCACTAGAAAATTTTGATGAATTAAGTAAAACTCAAAGAGGTCAATAATGAAACCTTTTAAAAATAAACTGGCAGTAACTATAGTTTTACTGTCAGTTGCCTTTTGTGGTATGATTATATACAGTTTGCAAAGTGATGCAAATGGTATATCTAGTAGTGTTAGTACAGTAGTTAGTCCCTTACAAAAAATAGTATATAATATAAATAGTAGAGTAAAAGAAACAGTAGATTTCTTTTTAAACTTCTCTGAAGTTAAATTAGAAAATGAAGAATTAAAGAAAAAAAATACGAAACTTGCCAATGAATTAATTGAATATGAATCATTAAAAGATGAAGTTGAACGCTTAAGAGAAGCTTTAAATTTCACTGAATCTAAGAATAATTATAAGTATGTAGGAGTAAATATAATTGGATATAGTGGAAATTCCTTATCAGATGGATACATAATAGATAAAGGAAGTAATGATGGAATAAATAAGAATATGGTAGTAGTAAGTTCTAAGGGGTTAGTTGGAAAAGTAACAAAAGTAGCTAGTAACTTTGCTATAGTTCAAAGTATACTTAATGAAAATATTGCTGTTGCTGTAATGGATCAACAGACAAGAGAAGCCACTGGGGTGCTTCAAGGATTAAGTGATAAGAAAGATAACAATATGACTGTAGTGTATAATCTTCCAATAAGCTCAGATGTTAAAGAAGGCGATATCATTATAACATCAGGACTTGGTAAGATTTATCCAAAGGAAATACCAGTAGGTACTGTTGTATCAGTGGAAGAAGATAATGTTAGGGTTATGAAAAGTGCTGTAGTTGAGCCTTTTGTTAACTTTAATGAAGTGGAAGAATTATTTGTAGTAATTCCTAACAGTAATATTGATGAAATTGAATACGATTAGGAGGAAAATGTATGAAAAAGATATTTATAATACTTATTTCAATTTTCCTTTTAGTCTTAGATAATTCCTTATTACCTAATTATCAAATAATGGGCAGTTATCCAAGTCTTTTATTTATTTTTGCAATAGCTTATTCAATAGTATGTGGAAAAAATGAAGCGGTTTTTATAGGGGTAATTAGTGGAATACTTCAGGATATATACTTTGTCAAGGGATTTGGCATTAATTCTTTAAGCAATCTATTATTATGCTTTTTAGCGGCAAAAATAGGAGAAAACATTTTAAAGGGAAATAAGATAGTTCCAGTTTTATCTACATTAGTATTATCCATAATAAAGGGCTTTTTTGTAGCCATAATATTAAGATTATTTAATCAAAGTATCAATTATAGTGCTACTATTTTAGCGGCATGTTACAACTCCATTATTATGATAGTTGTTTATAATATAGTTTTAGCTACTTGCGATAAATATATGGATAATGATAGATGGAGGTTTAAATGATAGTAAATAAACCAAAAAAGAAAAAGACCATATCAAGATATACAGTGTTATATATAATTATGGCAGTGATATTTACAAGCTTATTTTCTAAGCTTTTATATCTTCAAGTATATAAATATGATGATTACAAGGAGAAGGCAGATACAAGTTCCACAAAATTTATATCAGAAAGTGCTCCAAGAGGAATAATTTATGATAGTGATGGAAATATTTTAGCAACTAGTGAGCAGACTTATGTACTTACCTATATGCAAACTACTGAATCTGCAAATGCAATATTTAGTACTTTAGATAAGGTATTTAAAGTACTTAGTGAAAATGGAGAAAATTTTGAAGATGATCTTCTTTTAAAAGTTAATTCAAATGGACAGTTTTATTTTGCTTTTAAAAATGATAATAGTGATGTGAAGGAAGCTACAGAACTTTTATTTAAAAACGATAGAGGGTTAAAAGATGAAGTAGTAAAAAAGTTATATAAAAATCATGATGGTGATTTTACTGATGAAGAACTTGCTAATATAAATAAAAAGTTATTAGAAATAACACCAGAGGATACTTTTTATTATTTAGTAGAGCTATACGGAATGTATAAGATGCTTCTTCCAGAAAATTATACTAAGGAAGAATATAATGCCATTGTTGCTAAGTATAAGGATGTTGATGGAAAGACTATCACAAAAGATTTATTAGAGAAATATTCAATAGAAGATATAAGAAAATATATGGTAGTTAAAGATGCTATAAATCTTCAGAGTTATCAAGGATATAAATCAGTTACCATAGCCAGTGATATAACTAAGGATACTGCTTTTATATTTTATCAGATGTTAAATGAGCTTCCAGGGATAGATGTTGACTTAGAGCCAGTTAGATATTATCCATATGGATCAGTAGCATCATCAATACTTGGTTATGTTTCGTCTATAACAAGTACTGAAGAAGAAATATATGAACTAAAGGGATATGATGCATCCACAGATTTAGTTGGAGCAGCAGGAATTGAAGCTGCCTTTGAAGAACAGCTTAAGGGAAAAGATGGAGGGACTACTGTAAAAGTTAATTCAGAAGGTAGAACTACCGAAGAGTTATTTAAGCTTGAATCTTATGCAGGGAATAATATTCATCTTACCATTGATAAAGATGTACAATATGCAGCTGAACAGGCACTAAAAGATACCTTAGCTCGTGTTGATGCTAATGTAACTAATAAAGATTACGGTAATGGTAGGTCTAATGCTACTAGAGGTTCAGTAGTGGCCATTGAAGTTGGTACAGGAAGAGTACTTGCCATGGCAAGCTACCCAACATTTAATCCTAATGATTTTGCTACAGGACAATTAAGTGATGAATTATATGAACAATACTTTTCACCAGATTATAAAGCCTTTGCTGCTGAGCATATAGCTAAGACTGGTGCAACATCAACAATTGATGAATTATTTCCATTAAATGAAGATGGAACAAGAGAAGATACCTATGATTTATATCCAAAGGCAATGTTCAATTATTCAACACAAGCACTTCTTCCACCAGGCTCTGTATTTAAACCATTAACTGCAATTGCAGGTCTTATGGAGGGAGTAATTAGCACTAATTCAACGGTAAATGATACAGGAGTGTGGAAGGTAGGAAATCTTACACAATACAACTTTCAAAAGACTGGAAATGGAGTTATTTCAGTAAGAGAAGCTTTAATGCATTCATCAAACTTCTTCTTCCACAATGTAGGGTATGAACTATATCTTAAAAATGGTGGAAATTCTAATGATGAAAAAGAAAGAGTAGCAGCACTAGATAGTATTGCTCATTATGCTTATAAATTTGGACTTGGAGTAACAGAAGGTGGCAATGCTTCTACAGGTATAGAAATAGAAGAAAACTTCGGCCAGACATATAACTTTAAGTCATGGAAAAATAGAATACTTGATACACCTATGTATACATTAGTAGATAGTCTGAAAACTGGAAACTATAATGGAATATTCTATTATGCACCGTTGAATATTTCTAAAAATGATACCGATAGTGAAGCATTAGCTAATGCTAAGTCAGACTTGAAGGAACAAATTAATAAAGCTTTAGAGCTAGTGGGTACAGATGCACAGCTTACAAGTGCTGATGAATTTGCTAGTCAATTAATAAGTTATATAAAATCTATAATGGAACTTTCTGATGAATATAAAGCATCATTAGAAAGTTATAATAGTACTAGAAGTAGTAAGACTAGTATTGATGAACAAGCAGAGATAATAGCTAATGCTATAGCACAATACACTATAAGCGACATGAGTACTCAGATAGATACTTATGCAGAAATAGTTAAGGATGCTATTGGTCAAAGTATGAATGCTTTTACGCCATTACAATTAGCTAATTATGTTGCCACATTAGCAAGTGGGGGAACAAGATATAAGGTTAGGCTTGTTGATCAAATTACTTCGCCAGATGGAGAAGTAATTGAAGAGTTTGAACCAGAAATAGTGGATACATTAGACATACCTAGTGAATACTTACAAGCTGTAAAAGAAGGTATGAGGATGGTTAACACTTATAGTGGTAATGGTACAGCTTATAATAGTTTTAATTCATTTCCAATTGCTGTAGCAGGTAAAACAGGTACAGCAGACTTTGGTAGTGAAGAAAATTATACAGTCATAGGAAGAAGACCATATGGTAACTATATAAGTTTTGCACCAATGGATAATCCACAAATTGCTATATTCTCAACTTTATATGATGGTAATAAAGGTAGTGAAGGAGCAACTATTCATCTAGCTATATATGAAGCATTCTTTAAGGAATTATTAGAAAGTAATTATTCAAATTATACTAAAAATTCAGAAAGTTATCAAAAATATGTAGCAAATGGGCTAAATGATAATAAAGAAAATCAGGAAGAAAATAGCCATAATGTGGAAAGTGATGCAACTGAAAGTACACAATAATTATATAGAGTTATCAATTTTTTGATAACTCTATTATTTTTTTAAAACAATGTTCGATAATAATATATATAGAAAAGATAAAATAAAAAAACTATGTTAAAGTTAGTAGAAATTATAAATATATAGTATATTATGTTATTAACTGTTGATATATGGTATAATTATAATAAAAAGTGTATGAAATTGGTGGAGGGTAACCAATGAAGGAAAATAGAATTGAAATAAAAGGTGATAAAGAGGGCATAAGTGTTATAGTTAATATAGATAAATTTATAAATTTCGATGAAGTTATTGCAGAAATTATAAGCGTATTATCTATAGGAAAAGGGTTTTATAAAAATTCTATAATAAAAATTATAGCAAACCTTAAGAATGTATCAGATAGTGAAATAGCCAAATTGAAAGATAAGCTATTTGAAGAAATACATATAAGAGATTGTATATTTGATGATACAAACAAAAGAAAAATAGAAGCTGATACAGTCTTTACAGGTATATATGAAGGAAGAACTAAATTTATAAAAAAAACCATAAGAGGTGGCCAGTGTATTAATAGTAAAGGTAATATTGTTGTTATTGGTGATATTAATAGTGGAGCAGAAGTATCAGCAGGTGGAAATATTATAGTTCTTGGAAGCATAAGAGGGCGTGTAAGAGCAGGTATTGGAGGCAATAGAGAAGCGATAATAGCTGCATTTATACTACAGCCTCAACTTCTGCAAATTGGAGATTTAATTACAGTATCTCCTGATGATGTTAAACCTCCTTATCCTGAAGTGGCTAGGGTTAAGGATGGAATGATAATTGTTGAGCCATATTTACCAAATAAGTATAGTTATTAATTTTGGAGGGATAAAAAAATGGGAGTTTCTATAGTAATAACATCTGGAAAAGGTGGAGTAGGAAAGACTACAACAACAGCTAATATAGGAACAGCACTTGCAGCTATCGGAAAAAAGGTAGTGGTTGTTGATGGAGATACAGGATTAAGAAATCTTGATGTTTTAATGGGATTAGAAAATAGAATAGTTTATACAATAATGGATGTTATTGAAAATAGATGTAGATTAAAGCAGGCACTTATTAAGGATAAAAGATACCAAAGTTTATTCTTACTTCCAACTGCTCAAACTAAGGATAAGGATGATATAAAGTCAGAAGACATGTTATCCATAGTAAATACATTAAAGGAAGAGTTTGATTATGTTATCATTGATTCACCAGCAGGAATAGAGCAAGGCTTTGAAAATGCTGTTATTGGAGCTGATAGAGCTATAGTGGTAGTTAACCCTGAAATTACATCAGTGAGAGATGCAGATAGAGTAATTGGAAAACTAGACGCTAAAGGATTGGATAAACATGAAGTAATAGTTAATAGATTAAACTATGAAATGACAAAAAGAGGAGATATGCTTGATGTACCTGATATTATAGAGACTTTATCAGTGAAGCTTTTAGGTGTTGTACCAGATGATAGAAATATAACTGTATCAACCAATAAAGGAGAGCCAATAGTTTTAGATGATAAATCTATTTCAGGAAAAGCATTTAGAAATATTGCCAATAGAATTATTGGAGAAGATGTTCCACTATTAGATTTAAGTGAAGAGTCTAATGGTATATTTTCAAAATTAATAAAAATATTTAAAAAGAATTAGGAGGTAAGAATGATGGATTTGTTAAAAATTTTTCATAATAAGACAACGACTCCTAAGGATGTAGCAAAAGATAGATTAAAATTAATACTTATTCACGATAGAGGGGATATAGACCCAGAAACTATTGACAAAATAAGAGTAGAAATATTACAAGTATTATCAAAATATATTGAGATTGATGCAGATGATGTTGAAATAGCATTAAATAGGACTGAAACAAGTGAAACAGGTAATGGACCTGCTCTTGTAGCAAATATTCCTATAAAAAATATGCGTGGAAGATAAATTTTATATACTAACAATTGTTTAAAGTAAAAAATAAAGTTCTTTAAGTTTACTTTCTTACAGAAAGCTTAAAGAACTTTTATATTTACATAAATTTTATAGAGAAAAACGGTCAATTATTATATAATAAGATGATAAGTTGTGGAGGTGAAAAAATGAAGTTAATACCAAGTTTCAAAATTGATTTTAAAAAGTTTAAAGAATTAGATAAATGGATGCTTTTTTCTATTATATGTATAGTTTCATTTGGTATTCTTAATATATATTTAGCGACTAAGGGAAACTATGGTATATTTTATCCTAAAAGACAATTGATATTTTTTATAGTTGCCTTAGTTGCTTTATATTTTGTCTTAGCATCAGACTATAATACTATTAAAGGATTTACAAATTTATTTTATGGCGGATCAATAGTATTATTAGTACTAGTTTTAGTTATAGGAAAAACAGTAAATGGAGCTCAAGGATGGATAGATTTAGGAGTTATATCACTACAACCAGCAGAAATTGCTAAGGTTGCAACTATTATGATGATGGGACGAAAACTTGAAGAAATGGAAGGCAATATAAATACGGTGAAAAATTTTTTCACCTTAGCTATATATGCTGTAATTCCAGCAGCACTTATTGTTATTCAACCAGATATGGGGATGACCATGGTATTATTTTTTATGGTGTTAGGTGTTTATTTTATAGGAGGACTTGATAAAAGAGTAATACTTTATGGTCTTGGGTCAATGCTTTTAGCAGTAGTTTTATTGTGGAATTCAGGACTTATTCAAGATTATCAAAAAACAAGAATAACATCATTTATGAATCCAGATACTGATACTTCTGATTCAGGATATCACTTAAGGCAATCGCTTATTGGAATAGGTTCAGGAGGATTCTTTGGTGCACATAATAGTTATAGTAATGATGGTACTGGTGGTTTTGCATCAGAATATGTGCCAGAAGTTGAAACTGACTTCATTTTTGCTCAAATAGGAGAGCAATGGGGAACCATAGGAGCCATAATATTATTAAGTTTTTATGGTATTCTTATATCAAGAATGATAAAAATTGCGAAAAATTCCAAGGATATATTTGGTAGATGTGTATCTATTGGAATGGTGTCCTATTTCTTTTTTGCTATAACACAAAATATTGGAATGACAATAGGCCTTATGCCGATAACAGGAATCACGCTTCCATTGGTAAGCTATGGAGGAAGTTCTCTTTTAACAACAATTCTTTCTTTAGGAATTGTTTTAAATATAGGAATGAGTAAAAAGAAAATATATTTTTAGTTATAGTAAAATAGCTATGGAAAATATCCATGGCTATTTTTTATGTATAGATAAATATTTAAGAAGTATACATTCTTTATAGGTAGTAATAGAATAATTTGTTAATAAGAAAAATATAATTAGTATTGAAGTGTTATTGTGAGGTTGTCTATGGGAAAGTATAATTCAGAATATAGTAAATACTATAATTCTATAACTAATAAATCAAAAGTCCAAAGGTCATATAGGAATATTAGTAATGGCTATAAGAAAAATAAGAGTAGTAATGTTTTTAGGCAATGTAGTGAATACTGTATATTTCAATGTATAGTAACATTTATTGTTTTAGTGACAGTATTAGCAATGAAGTATTCCAATAATACTAGCACTGTAGAAGCTTTTAATGTCTTTAAAGAAAATATAAGTGAAAGAAGCAGCTATTCTGAAATAATAGATGATATAAAGTATGTAAAGATTAGCGATATAAAAAGTAGAGCAGCAAAATGTTTAAAATGGATAAGAGAGAATATTAGTGAAGCACCAATAGAGAAATGATATGAAAATAAAAAAAATATTTTTAAAAGGTTTCATAAAGGTAAAGTGCAGTTTGTTATATAGATGGAATATATTGATTTTTGCAGAAATAATACTGATGTTTATCATACTTCATCTAGAACAAAAACAAAATTTGCTGATATCTTTTATATCAATACTTATACATGAATTCAGTCACATAATATTGGCAATGATGAGAGGTAGTAAATTTAATAATTTTCAAATGCATATATATGGTGCAAGAGTGGATCTGCTTGATGTAGATGAGCTAAATTATAAAGAAAAGCTGCTTATATACATAGTTGGTCCCTTATCTAATATATGTATTGCTATTATATTTATACTAGTAAATTATTATGTAAGATTTGAGCTATCTGAAATTGTTGTAACTATTAATATAGGGTTAGCAATATTTAATTTATTGCCAGCATATCCTTTAGATGGTGCAAGAATTTTAGAGGTTATATTATCTAGGAAGATGCTATATAAAGAAGCACAGCTTAGGATAGCAGGCATAAGTTATTTTATTGGGGGAGCATTCATTGCCATCTGTTTTTATGGAGTGTATAAATATAGTTCTATTAATGTAACTATGCTGCTAGTTGCTGTTATTATCATTTATATAACGAGAACTGAAAAAAAGGCGGTTATGTATATCTTAATGGGGAATATTTATAAAAAAGTACGAAAGTTAATTAGGAACAACTATCTAGAAAATAGGGTGATTTCTGTATATTATAAATTGGGACTTGTGGATTTAATGAAGATAGTGGATAAGAATAGGTTTAATATTTTTTATGTGCTTGATGATGATTTAAAAGTAAAATTTATTATTGCAGAAGATGAACTGATAGAAGGATTAAAAATTTATGGAAACATTAGCTTAGAGGAATATTATGGTAAGAGATAAGTGTAGTAATTAGTTTCATTTAATTTAATAATATGTTAAAATGAAAAATAAAAAGAAGTACTTAGATACTTCTTTTTATTATGTATAAGGGAGGAACTTATGAATAAAATTAGTGATGATATTTTATGTAAAGTTGAAAAGCCATCAAGATATGTTGGTGGGGAGTTAAATCAAGTAATTAAAAATCCCAAAGATGTTGATATAAGATTTGCATTTTGTTTCCCAGATGTATATGAAGTTGGGATGTCTCACTTAGGTACTAGAATACTTTATCATACAATAAATTTAAGAGAAGATACATATTGTGAAAGAACTTTTGCACCATGGCCAGATATGGAAGAATTAATGAGAAAAAATAATATTCCATTATATACTTTAGAAACAAAAGATTCATTAGATAAATTCGATATACTAGGATTTACTCTTCAATATGAAATGAGTTATACAAATATATTAAATATGCTTGATATGTCTGGAATACCATTTAGAGCTTCTGAAAGGGGAGAAGATGCTCCAATCATTATGGCTGGAGGACCTTGCGCATATAATCCTGAACCATTATGTGATATAGTAGATTTCTTTGAAATTGGTGAAGGCGAAGAAATGATGAATGATGTACTTGATGTTTATAAAAAGTATAAAGGTAAAGGGAAGAAGAAAGAATTTTTAAGAGAAATATCTAAGATAAGGGGTATATATGTACCTTCATTATATGATGTTTCCTACAATGAAGATGGAACTATCAAGGAATTTACACCTAAGTATGAAGATGTACCAGCTAAGGTACAAAAGAGAATAGTAAATAACTATGATAAGGTAGACTTCCCAGTTGATATGATTGTACCTTACACTGAAATAGTTCATGATAGAGTTGTTCTTGAAACGTTTAGAGGATGTACAAATGGATGTAGGTTCTGTCAAGCCGGTATGATTTATAGACCAGTAAGAGAAAAGACCAGAGATACACTTATAAAACAAGCAAGAGATGCTGTGAAAGCCACTGGATACCAAGAAATTTCTTTATCTTCATTAAGTACATGTGATTATTCTGATATACAAAAGCTTATTACTGAATTAGTGGCTGAGCATGAAGGAAATAAAGTAGGTATAGCTCTTCCATCAATAAGAGTTGATGCTTTCTCAGTTGATTTAATAAAAGAAATTCAAAAAGTAAGAAAGAGTGGACTTACATTTGCGCCAGAAGCCGGTTCCCAAAGAATGAGAGATGTAATCAATAAGGGATTAACAGAAGAAAGAATATTAGAAGCGGCTAAGAGTGCTTTTGAATCAGGTTGGAGTACAATTAAGTTATACTTTATAATAGGACTTCCATATGAAACATTAGAAGATGCGGTAGGTATTGCTGAGCTTTCAGATAAGATAGCAGAAGTATACTATAGCATAGCAAAAGAACAAAGAGCTAAGGGGTTAAAGATAACAGCAAGTTCATCAATATTAGTACCAAAGCCATTTACACCGTTCCAATGGGCTCCAATGGAAAGACCAGAAGTTGTAACTGAAAGAATAAAAGCTATCAAATATGCTATTAAGAGCAAGGCTGTAAGCTATAAGTACCACCACCAAGATACATCTCTTATGGAAGCGGTATTTGCTAGAGGAGATAGAAGAACTTGTGCAGCTCTAATTAAGGCTTTTGAAAAGGGAGCTAAGTTTGATGGGTGGTCAGAATACTTCAGTATGGATATTTGGAATGAAGCAATGGCAGAATGTAATATAGATCCAGAGTTCTATGTATATAGAGAAAGAAGTTATGATGAAATATTACCATGGGATTTCATAGATATAGGTGTAAACAGAAAATATCTTGAAAGAGAAAATGAAAAAGCAAAGGTTGCAGCAACTACAAGAAACTGTAGAGAAGGCTGTACTGGATGTGGAATCAATGTAAACTTTAAGGAAGGGAAGTGTTTTGAAGGTGCGATACTTAATTAAATTTTCTAAAGGGGAAGGTATAAAGTTTATCTCTCACTTGGATTTAATGAGAACTATTCAAAGAATAATAAGAAGATCAGAAGTTCCAATAGAATATTCTAAAGGATTCAATCCTCATATGGCACTATCTTTAGCACAACCTCTTTCAGTAGGTGTTTATTCTGATGGGGAATACATGGATATAGTATTAACTGAAAAGATGCAAGTAGATGATATTTTAGCAAGATTAAATGAGGCAGCTCCACCAACAATCAGATTTTTTGAAGCTACTCCAATTGAAATTGTAGAAAATGTTAAGAGAGTACCACAAGCCATGGCACTTTTAGATGCAGGGAGATACATAATTAAATTAAAGTTAGTTAATGAAGAAAAAGTTGAGGAAAAAATGGCTTCACTTTTAAATGAAAATGCTTGGGAAACTTTAAAGAAAAGCAAAAAAGGGGAAAAGATGGCTGATATAAAGCCTTTAGTTAAAGAGTTAAAGTATTGGGTTAAAGATGGAGAATTAGTTATCAATGCATTGATTGCTACAGGAAGTAGAGAAAATCTATCAGCTGATCTTTTAGCAAGATTTATAACAAGCAAGATAGAGAATGTAAATGCAGAATCATTTGTTAGTGTAAAAAGAGAAGAAATGTACGTATTAAAAGATAATAAGTATGTACCATTATTTAAAGCTCTTTAGGATGTGTGTATATGAGAGAAGTTTTTGTTGAAAGTAGAGAAAAGCAGATTAGAGTTGCTGTAAAACAAAATGGTGAACTTGTTCAATGTATAGTTGAAGAAGAAACATCAAAGCCACAGATAGGTGAGATTTATAAAGGACGAATTAAAAATATAGTGCCTGCTATAAATTCTATTTTTGTAGATATTGGCCTGGAAAAAGAAGCTTATATGTATTATAGTGATGAGCTTAAAAGAATGAATATAAAAAAAGGGCAGGATATCTTAATAGAAGTGGTTAAAGAGCCTTTATGTGATAAAGGTGCCAAAGTAACTCATAAGATATCAATAGCAGGAAAGAATATAGTTTTAATCATGGGAGATGAAGGATTAAGCTTGTCTAAAAGAATTGAAGATGTAATAGATAGACAGAGACTTACTTCAATTATTAAGCCTATTAAAGATGTTGGCATAGTATTAAGGACAGAATCTGTAAAGGCTACAGAAGAAGAACTTTTAAAAGAGCTTGCAATCTTACTAGAAAAGAAAGATGCTATGGAAAGAAAGCTTAGATATTCAACTAATTTAGGCAAACTTCAAAGTAATACTATTTTAAAGAAGTTTTTCGAAGAAATAGAGAATAAGAAAACTAAGGTATTCTTTGATAATGAAGAATATTTAAACAATATAAGTGAAATATTAAAAGATAAAGAGCATATACAGTTATCTTTATATGGTGAAAAAAGAAGTTTATTTGATTTCTATGGCATTGAAAAGGAAATATTAAAATTACGTCATAAAAAAGTTAATTTACCTTGCGGTGGATATATAATAATTGACAAGACAGAGGCTATGTATGTTATAGATGTAAATAGCGGAAAGAATATCAAGGGGCGTGACTTTTCTAAAACTATATTCCAAACTAATTTAGAAGCAGCTAGAGAGTGTGGAAGGCAAATTAAACTGAGAAATTTAAGTGGTATTATTTTAATTGATTTTATAGATTTAAGAGAAGATTATCAAAAACCTAAAATAATAGAAGAATTACGTAAGGCTTTAAAAGAAGATAAAGGTAACGTTAAGGTATATCCTTTTACAGAGCTTGGGCTTATACAGGTTTCAAGAAAAAGAAAAGGAAAATCAATTTATGAATATTTAGAAGAACCTTGTAAAGTATGCAAAAGCAATGGATTTTTACTAAAAAGATCATATATTGAAAATCTTATTAGAAATGAAATTATCAAATGCTCTAGAGAAAACTCAATAAAGGATTTTTATATTGAGATAGATAAGAATTATGAACATGATATTACTGGGGATTTATTTAATTTTATAAAAAATATTGAAGGTTTAGATAAAGAAATTTATTTAAACTTTGCATATGATATTGAAGGTTATAAAATAGAGCCACTTATCTTTTCGAATCAAAAAGATAATTACCAACATTACAAGATAAAAACTATTGAGAAAGTATGATAAATTTCTTTACAAGATGTATAAATTTGTGATAGAATGTCATTTGTAGACCGCACGTAACAGGTTTTAAGTAAAACAAAGTTAAATCTTTGTACCTGCAGAGGCGAGACCGTATTTAGAGGAGGTGTTTTAATGTACGCAGTATTAGTTACAGGTGGAAAGCAATTTAGAGTTCAAGAAGGAGACGTAATATACGTTGAAAAATTAAACGCTGAAGTAGATTCTACAGTTGAATTAACAGAAGTTTTAGCTGTTTCTAACGGAGAAACTTTAAAAGGTGG
>NZ_FR886604.1:0-22839 GCF_000436575.1 Clostridium sp. CAG:265 | reverse complement strand
GAACTCCAGTTGTTGAAGGAGCTAAGGTTGTAGCAAAAGTTGCAGCTCAAGGTAAAGCTAAGAAAATAACAGTTTTCAAGTATAAACCAAAGAAGGATTACAGAAAGAAAACTGGACACAGACAACCATACACTAAGTTAGTTATCGAAAAAATCGAAGCTTAATTTTAAGTTATGATTAAGGTTGTTAGTTTTAAACGCAATAGTTTATCAATCGGATTTAAGATTGAAGGCCATGCTTTATCAAGAAAAGAAATGGAAAACACCATTGGTGATGCGTACGATATGATATGCAACTCTGTTTCAGTATTATCTCAAGGTATCTTAATTGGTATGGTAGAAGTGCTTAAACTTCCTGTAAAGTATGAGATAAATGATGGTTTTTTATCATTAGATTTATCTACTCTTAATGAAGAAATGATAATGCAAGGACAAACTTTACTTTTAACATTTGAAAAAAGTATTGAAAGTGTAATTATGTCTCTTGATGCAAGTTTAGGGAAAAATAAACGGAATAAATATATAAAATTTATGTACGAGGAGGTGTAAATATATGTTAATGATTAACCTTCAATTATTTGCCCACAAAAAAGGGGTAGGTAGCTCAAAGAACGGTAGAGATTCTGAATCTAAAAGATTAGGTGCTAAAGCTGCAGACGGAGAATTCGTTTTAGCTGGAAACATCCTTTATAGACAAAGAGGAACTAAAATCCACCCAGGTGTTAACGTAGGAAGAGGTGGAGATGATACTCTATTTGCTACAGTAGACGGAATTGTTAAATTCGAAAGAATGGGAAGAGACAAGAAAAAAGTTTCTGTGTACCCAGTACAAGTTGAAGAAATAGCAGAATAATTTTTATAATAAAAGCACCCATATGGGTGCTTTTATTACTATACAGAATAATTTAAATAGCTTGTTGTGGAAATAATAAATAAAAAGTTTTGTTATTTCTGAAAATAATAACGATTGGAGGAAAAGAGATGTTTATAGATAGAGCCAAGATATACGTTAAGTCTGGAAATGGTGGAAATGGTGCTGTAACTTTTAGAAGAGAAAAGTATGTTCCACTTGGAGGTCCAGATGGTGGAGATGGTGGAAAAGGTGGAAGTGTAAAGTTTATAGTAGATACAGGGTTAACTACACTTTTAGACTTTAAATATAAAAAGAAATTCGTAGCAGCTGATGGTGGAAACGGTCAAGGCTCAAAATGTTACGGAAAAGACGGAGAGGATCTTGTTATTAAAGTACCAATGGGAACAATAATAAGAGAAGCTGAATCAAACAAAATCATTGTAGATTTATCACATAAAGATGATGAATTTGTTTTAGCTAGAGGTGGTAAAGGTGGTAAAGGAAATTGCAAATTCTGTACACCTACAAGACAGGCACCACACTTTGCTGAACCAGGAATGCCAGGTGAAGAGTTTAATTTAATATTAGAATTAAAATTATTAGCTGACGTTGGTTTAGTTGGATTCCCTAATGTAGGTAAATCAACGTTATTATCAACAGTAACAGCTGCTAAGCCAAAGATAGCTAACTATCACTTTACAACATTAAAGCCAAATTTAGGTGTTGTTAAAGCTGAAGGAATGAATGCTTTTGTTATGGCTGATATTCCAGGTATAATTGAAGGGGCTGCCGAAGGTGTTGGTTTAGGATTAGCGTTTTTAAGACATATAGAAAGAACTAGACTTCTTATACATGTTGTTGATATTTCAGGAGTTGAAGGAAGAGATGCTTTTGAAGATTTCGTAAAAATTAATGAAGAGCTTAAGAAGTATTCAGTTAAGCTTTGGGATAGACCACAAATAGTAGTAGCTAATAAGACTGATATGTTATATGATGAATCAATATTTGAGAACTTTAAGAAAAAAGTTAATGAATTAGGATTTGATAAGGTTTATAAGATGTCTGCAGCTACTAAGTTAGGTGTAGAAGAAGTAATAAAAGAAGCTGGAAGAATGCTTACAGAAATTCCATTTGCAGATTTAGAAATTACTGATGAAGAAAGATATATACCAGAAGAAAAGAAATTCACATATGAAATTAATGTTGAACATGGTGAAGAGTACGATACATATTATGTTTCAGGCTCATTTGTAGATAGATTATTAGCTTCAGTTAATATTCATGATGCAGATTCGTTAAGATACTTCCATAAAGTTCTTAATAATAAAGGTGTATTCAACGAATTAAGAGAAATGGGAATTAAAGACGGAGATATGGTTAGCTTAAATGACTTTGAATTTGAGTATATTTTATAGGAGGATTAAAATATGATAACGAGTAAACAAAGAGCATATTTAAGAGGGTTAGCGAATACTATGCAACCAATATTCCAAATTGGAAAAGGCGGAATAGAAGAAGCTTTCTTAAAGCAAATTGAAGATGCATTAGAAAAAAGAGAGTTAATAAAGATAAAGGTTTTAGAAAACAGTGGATTAGATGCAAGAGAAGCATCAAATGAAATCTGTGAAGCAATAGGATGCGAAGGAATTCAAGCTATTGGAAGTAAGATAGTATTATTTAAGCAATCAAAGAAAAAGCCAACAATAGAATTACCTGTAGCAAGAAAGAAGTAAGACTATGAAGAAGTATGGTATAATGGGAGGAACTTTTAATCCTATTCATTTAGCACATTTATATATTGCTTATGAAGCAAAAGAGCAATTGAATTTAGATAAAGTTATATTTATGCCAGCTGGAAATCCACCTCATAAAAAGGATACAATAATTGATGCAAAATTTAGATATGAGATGGTAAGAAGAGCTATAGAAGGTTATGAAGGATTTGAAATTAATTCTTATGAAATAGAGAAAAACGGATATAGTTATACTTATGAAACTTTGAATGTACTTAAAGAAGAAAATCTTAAGCTATATTTTATAGCTGGAGCTGATTCTTTAATGGATATTGAAAAGTGGAAAAATACTAAAGAAGTATTAAATAATTGTACCTTTGTAGTATTTAATAGAGGGGAATTTAATAGAGAAACATTAAAAAGTCAAAAGGAATATCTAGAAAATAAATATCAAGCAGAAATAGTACTGCTTGATATTATGTCTATAGATATTTCTTCAACTATAATAAGAAAAAGAATCAAGGAAGAAAAGAGGGTAGACTTCTTCCTTCCTAATAAAGTTTTGGAATATATAAGTTATAATAATCTTTATAGGGGGACTAATTAATGAAAAATATTGAATTCATGAAAGAGTATTTGGAAGAAAATCTGGTAAAGGGAAGATATCTACATACTTTAGGTGTAGTTGAAACAGCAAAAGATTTAGCTAAAAGATACGGAGTAGATATTAAAAAGGCTGAAATAGCAGCTTTAGCCCATGATATAGCAAAAAATTTATCTTCGGAGCAATTATTAAAAATTATAGAGGCAAATAATATTACATTAAGTGTAGATGAAAAAAATACTAGAGAGTTATGGCATTCTATTGTAGGGCCAATAGTAGCTAGAGAACGCTTTGGAATAGTAGATGAAGAAATATTAAGTGCCATAAGGTGGCACACTACTGGAAAAGAAAATATGTCAAAGCTTGATAAAATAATATATTTAGCGGATATGATTGAACCATCAAGAGATTTTTCAATGGTAGAAGAATTAAGAAATGATAGCAAAGATGATTTAGATAAAGCTATGCTAAATGCTTTAACTTATACAATAAAATATTTACTTGAAAAGGGCTGTTTAATTGATGTTAATACAGTGAAAGCAAGAAATTATTTATTGTATAATAATTATAAATAGATATATAAAATTATTTGTGAGGTAATTGGTATGGCTACACATAAAGATGATAAAAAAAGTGATAATGTCGCGAAGAAAAAGAGACTTAATGCTTCGGTGATTAGTAAGGTTGAAAGAGTACAAATGGAAAAAAGGAAAGAAGCTAGAAGAAAAGCAAAGAAAAAAGCTCAAAGAAAAAGAGCAGTAGCTTCTTTTGTAATATTAATTTTTTTACTGATAGCATTTACCGTAATATATGCTTTATCATTTATTTTTGGGCTAAAGACAGATAATCTTGGAGGTGGAAAAGCACCAGCTAAAAATGAATCATTAAACATATTAGTGGTAGGTATGGATATAGGAGATATTGATCAAGAAGGCAATACTGGACTTAGAAGAACAGATACAATGATGGTATTTAATTATAATCCTATTACTGATGTTGTTAATATTGTGTCAATACCAAGGGATACACTTATAGAAGTAGAAGATGCCTATGATTCTGAAGGGAATTACATTCCTTATTGGAAAATAAATGCTGCTTATGCTTTAGGCGGCGAAGATGAACTTGTGATGCAGGTGAAAAAATTATTAGAAATAGATGTGAACTACATTGTTGAAATAGATTATAAGGCATTTAGGAGCATAATAGACGCCATTGGTGGAATAGAGATGTATATAGATAGAAATATGGATTATGATGATGATGCACAAAATCTTCATATTCATTTTAAAGAAGGTGAGACAGTTCTTTTAGATGGTGAAAAATCTGAAGAATTTATCAGATGGAGAAAGAATAATGATGGTAGTGGATTTGTTGATGGAGATTTAGGAAGAATATCAAATCAACAAAGATTCATGCAAGCTGTATTTAAGAAGATGATGAATCCTTTAATTTTACTAGATTTGCCAGATATTATGAATGCTGTAAAATCTAATGTAGTAACGAATATGAGTGGTAGTCAGATAATTAATTATGCTTTAAAGATTGTAAAGAATTCAGGAATAAGTATGCATACATTACAAGGGTATGATGAAAAAATATATGGACAATCATTTTTAGTTGTTGAAAAAAGTTATAATACAGATATATTAGACGCCCTTAAGTCAGGTGCATCTGTATCTTCTGTGGATAGAACTGGATATAACATTTTAGTTTTAAATGGAACTAATACTAATGGATTAGCAGGGAATTTTAGAAGCGACCTTCAGAAAATAGGATATGTAAATGTTACTATAGATAATGCAGAGTCAACGGATAAATCTATTATAATGTGTAAAGACAGTAAACTTAGAGATATATTAAAAAGTGATACAGGCATAGGTAAAACAAGTAAGGATATAAGTAATTATCCTGAATATGATGCAGTTATAATTTTAGGTGAAGACTATAATTAATTTATATTATGATGGAGGAGTTTAATGAGCACTTTAGAAGAAAAAGTAGATAAGAGATTTGAAGGAAGAAAGATAAGGGAATTCTTAAAGGAAAAGATGGGATTATCATCAAGGCTCATAAAAGGTGCATCAATTGACAAGAGGATATTAGTAAATAATACTCCTGTTAAGATGAACTATATGTTAAAAGAAAATGATGAAATTGTAATAAATTTAGCCAAAAAGGAAAGTCAAAATATCGCTCCAGAAAAGATAAATCTTGATATAGTATATGAAGATAAAGATATCATAGTTATAAATAAAGCACCTAATATGGTGGTACATCCAACTAAAAGGTATCAAAGTGGAACCCTTGCCAATGGGTTATTATATTACTTTAAAGAAAGTAAGCAAGATTGTATAGTAAGGCTAGTAAGCAGATTGGATATGGATACATCAGGTCTTATAATAGTGGCAAAGAACCAGTATGCTCATAGCGAGCTATCTAATCAAATGCAAAACAATAATGTAGAAAAACGATATCTAGCTTTAGTTCATGGCAATTTTACAGAAAAGGAAGGAACAATAGACCTTCCTATATATAGACCAGAAATCGAAGGAGTTATGGCGAGAGTCGTAGATAAAAGAGGTCAAAGAAGTGTAACTCATTATAGAGTAATAGAAAGCTATAAAGATGCTGAACTTGTTGAATGTCTATTAGAAACTGGTAGAACACATCAGATTAGAGTTCATATGAAAGCAATGGGTCATCCAATTTATGGGGATACTTTATATGGTGATACAGATGATAGTGCTTTAATTTGTAGGCAGGCTTTACATGCCTATAAATTAAAATTTCAATCTCCAAGAACAAAAGAGGAATTAGCATTAACAGCAAACCTTCCAGCAGATATAGAAAAATTAATAGTAAGCTTAAAAAAAGCAAAATAAACGAGTCCAATTTTGGACTCATTTATTTTGCTTGGAAATATTAAAATCTATGTTTTCTCCTTATTCTTCTTCTGCGTTTATTGTAACGAATTTTTCTTTTTATATTGAAATAAATTATTATTAAAATAATAAATATAGAAACTATGCTAGGAATAAAGAATTTGTTTGAAGATATACTGTTTACTGTTTCTTCTGCCTTGACAGAAGTAGTGTAAGTTCTTGACCCTGCACTTATCAAGTTAACATTGGTATAGGTACTTCCATTTACTAAAAGTGAAGCATTTTCAAATAATATGTCTCCTTCACTAATAGTTTGAGTAGAATAATCTTTCTTGGCGTAATTAACAGTTATAGAAGGATATAGATTATCAGTTGATAAGAAAGTATAATATATATCTCTGTCACTTGTTAATGGAATAGTAACATCATCATTAATTACATAATTATCTAAAATGTCGCCTATAGACACTATTTTTTTTGTAATAAAGTTTTCAAAGCCCCACTCAAATAGAGGACCAACGCTTTCATAATGTTCAGCCTTATTATTTGCATTTAAAAAAGCAGCAATTAAATATTGAGAATTCTTTTTTGCAGCTGCCACATAAGTATGATTTGCTTCATCAGTCCAGCCAGTTTTCCCTGTAAATATATAATCATAAACATATTCAGGATAGTTATATTTTGCATAACTTGAGTAAGGTGAACAATTATTACCATTTATTGCCCAACGTTCACTACCATCTGTATAAGGGTGATTTTTGTAATAATATTCATCAATTTGTGATATTCTAACAAAATCATTATATTCAGCTGCATATTGTAATATTAAAGCTAAGTCGTGAGCAGTAGTAAGATGTCCTTCTTCATGTAAACCACTTGGATTTTTAAATGTAGTATTTACAGCACCAATTTCATGGGCTTTTCTTGTCATCATTTGAGCAAAATTTTCTATTGAACCTCCTACATGTTCAGCAAGTGCTTCAGCAGCATCATTAGCTGATGGTAATAAAAGTCCAATAAGTAATTCCTCTATAGTGTAAACTTCACCTTCTTGAAGTCCCATAGAACTTCCATCGGCATAAGGAGGATTTTCTCCAATGGTAACTTGTTCATTAAGTGAGCAGTTTTCTAAAGTAATTATTGCTGTCATTACTTTTGTTGTAGATGCTGGTTCAAATTGAACATCTGAATTTTTTTCATAGAGAATATCTCCAGTATATCCATCTATTAAGCACACACCCTGTGCATTTAATTTAGGTACTTCACTAACATAAGCATTAGCATTTATCATGCATATATTCAAAATTAAAATAACAAAAATAAAAAGTGAAGTAATTATTTTTTTTGTATAGTTCCCCATAAGTATCTCCCATGTATGTTTTTATTCTTTTTCATTTTAGCAAAAATTATATATAAATTCTATTTATATGTATGAAAATTACCGAAAATTCAGATTAAATTTAATATATATGTTAATAATTATATATTATGAAAAAGGTGGGAGAAAATGATTGACTTAAAAAATAAAAAGATTATAGGGTTAGTTATAATAACCATTATTATTTTTATTGTTTCAATATTTTTATATAAACAAAAAAGTAGTAATGCTTTCAAGGAAGAATATATGACGGAAATATTTGAGGAAGAAAGTAATGATAACATGGAATATACCGAAACATTAGAAGAAGATACCACTATTATCAATGAAGATAGTATAGACAGAAATAAAATAATTGTTGAAATAAAAGGAGAAGTTGCAAAGCCAGATGTTTATCAGTTAGAAGAAGGAAGTATTATTAAGGATTTAATTGATATGGCAGGTGGAGTTACAGAGGAAGCAGATTTGAGCAGAATTAACAGAGCAGAGGAACTTCTAAATCATGAACTTATTATTATTGGTAATATTAATGATGAGACAGAAAGTAGTGTAGTTCAAAATAATAGTACATATAGTAGTAACGGTAATAATAGCGATAAAGTTAGCACATTAATAAATATAAATACAGCAGATTTAGAACAACTTAAGGAGATAACAGGAATTGGTAATATAAAAGCACAAAGCATAATTGATTATAGAGAAGCTAATGGAGGTTTCAAATCTTTAGAGGAATTAAAAAATGTTGATGGAATAGGTGATAAGACTTTTGAAAAGATAAAAGAGCAAATAACTTTATAAGTATTTGACATATGAATTTTATTTAAAGATTAGTGCTAAAACTTTAAAATAACTTTTTGAAATGTTATAATATATTGGATTTAAGAAATCATAAAAACTTTTATCGATGGAAGAAGAGGTAATTTATGAATAAAAAGAGAATTTCAATTATTTTAAGCGGATTATTAATGATGACTATGGTATCATGTACTAATAAAGATAATATTAGTATTTCATTAGAGGATAATAAAGCTAGAGTTATAGAAAATATACAAGCTGAAGGTACATGGGCAACTGATTACTCTAGAAATGAAGTTCAAAATTTACATGAAGAAATATTACACAGAATAGAAGATATATGTACTATACTAGAAGTACAAGATGAATATAGTTTACATGAAGAAGTTAAAGATGAAAATGGAACAACTGTAAATAGAAATGGTCTATATTTAGAAATACCAGAACCAGAAAGCAACAGAATAGAAAGTATGACATATGAATTAGTTCAATATGGAAATGATTTATCTTCTGGTAAGCTGGTATTAAAAATTGGATTTAACCTTGATAATAAAGCAATAAAAGAAGAAGGAGAATTCAAATTTGAAAATACAGCTATAAAAGCTTTCTCAGAAGCCTTTACAGGGGAAGAGAATAGGGATTATACTGAATTAAATAAAGAAATATATGATATAATCACTAATAGTTCAGGAGTAAATAAAATTGAAAATAAACTTGATGGATTATCAGAAACAATAACTATAACAGATGATTATTTAATTTATACATTAGAAAGTAAAGAGTATAACTTTAAATAAAAAATGGAGGAGATAATAAATGAATAATAAAGATGAATTTGAAAATTTAGAGGAAAATATTGAAGAAGGGATATCAGAAGAAATAGTAGTAGATACTGTTTTAAAAGAAGATGGAAAAGTAATTAGGTTTATTAAAAATATTTTAAGTGGTATTGTAGACCAAATAGTGGCAGTGGTTATTGCGTTAATATTATATTTAGCAATTTCGTTAATATTTAAGGTTGCAGGTTATAAAATAGTTATGAGAGAGGAAATGTTCCTTATTGTGTTTATTGTAAGTAATGTGTTATATTATCCTTTAGTACAAGAATTTTTAGGCGGTAAAACATTAGGAAGAAAATTTGTATTAAGATAATATGCTTATGATGAATAAATATAAATAGGAGTGGACTATGAAAAGAGGAAGCCAAGTTACAATAAAAATTGAAAAGACAGAATTTCCTTCTGTTGGGATAAGTGAATTTGAAGGTAAAAAATTATATATTAAAGGGGCTTTCCCAGGTCAAACTGTAAAAGGAACTGTAAAGAAAAAAAGAGATACATATGCAGATGTTAAACTTGTAGAAGTTTTAGAAAAAGCACCATATGAAATAGAGGCACCATGTCCTCATTTTGGTGTTTGTGGAGGGTGTAGCTCTCAAAACTTAACTTATGAAAAACAATTAGAGTTATTGAGTGATGAAGTATGTGAGCTATTTGAAGATAAAGATATCCCAATGGGAATGTATCTTGGAGTTAAAGGTAGCGAAAATACTTGGGAATATAGAAATAAGATGGAATTCACTTTTGGTGATTTAGAAAAAGGTGGGGAACTTACTTTAGGTATGCATATGAAAGGTAAATCTTTTGGTGTGCTAACAGTTGATAACTGTATGATAGTTGATGAAGACTTTAGAAAAGTTCTTACTGTTACAGTAGAGTATTTTAGAAAGCAAAATCTTCCTTATTATAGAGTAATGAAGAGAGAAGGATACTTAAGACACCTTGTAGTTAGAAAAGCGTCTAACACTGGAGAACTTATGGTGAATTTAGTAACAACTACCCAAATAGATTTTGACTTAAGTGGATATACAGAACTTTTAAAATCACAAACTTATAAAGGAAAATTAGTATCAGTATTACACACTGAAAATAATTCATTCTCAGATGCAGTAGTACCTGAAAAAGTTAATATACTATATGGTAGAGATTATATAATAGAAGAATTACTAGATCTTAAATTTAAGATATCACCATTTTCATTCTTTCAAACTAACTCTAGAGGAGCAGAATCTCTTTATAGTATAGTAAGGGATTTCATGGGGAATGGGGACAATAAAGTTGTGTTTGACCTTTACTGTGGAACAGGAACTATCGGGCAAATAGCAGCACATAATGCTAAAAAGGTTATTGGGCTTGAACTTATTGAAGAAGCTGTTGAAGCAGCAAAAGAAAATGCTAAGCTAAATGGTTTAGATAACTGTGAATTTATTGCTGGTGATGTTGCAGAAACAATTAAGCAAGTCAAAGTTAAACCAGACATAATAATTTTAGATCCACCAAGAAGTGGTGTATCTCCAAAAGCCTTAGATTACGTAATTAAATTTAATGCAAAAGAAATAATCTATGTTTCATGTAATCCAAAAACAATGGTAGATAACTTAGAAACTCTACTTGCAGCAGGTTACAAAGTAGAAAAGAGTACAGTTAAGGACATGTTCCCTAACACACCTCATGCTGAGACTGTTGTTAAGCTTATGAAGTAAGCTGTTACAACAGTCCATGCAAGGGTTACCCAAGAAATGAGCGAAGCGAAATTGATTGGAAGTAACCTACTGCTGAAACAGTAGTTAAATTGACAAAGACTGTATAGGATGAAGTCAATTTTCTACTATTGTTCATGCAAGGACTGTCCAAGAAACGATAGTTGATTGGAAACAGCCTATTGCTGAGACATTAGTTAGAACTTCAAAATTAGTAAATGATATTTTTAAGAGTCACGCAAAAGAATGTGTGTCTCTTTTTTGCTTATAAAAGTTATTATGAAATAAGTATAACTTTAAGCTTACGAAGTAAGCTTTTTACTACCGTTCATGCAAGTGTACTCCAAAGGATTCGAGTGTAACGAAGGGTGCTTGGTAAATGACTACTGAAGATATGGTACTTAGAACTATAAATATAGTGAAATGGTATATATTTAAGAAAATTAATAAGGAAAACTATATTAATTAAGATATAGTTTGATAAAAAAGTAATAATGTTAAGTAGTTGATTAAATATATAAAAAATGTTATTTTTATTACAATAGTTGAAAATGAAGGAAGTGTTGGAATGGATATAGAAATGTTGCCAGCTGATTATGGAGATTGTATGTTAATAGAATTAAAAACAAAAGACAACAAAAATACATATACAATACTTGTAGATGGTGGAACATCAAAGAGCTATAGAGAGGGTTTAAAAAGCATATTAGAAAGCTACTTAGTTGGTGATAAAAAACTAGATTTAGTAATTATAACGCATTCTGATGATGATCATATTTCTGGTATGAATGATATATTAAAGAATGAAAAAATAGTAACTAAAGTTAATAGGGTTATATATAATTCACCATATGCAATCGGAAAAGCAATAAATGAATGGGATGAAAAGGATTTAACAAAAACTATAAAGCCTAAAGTAATAAAAAGAACAAAAGTATCTACAGGATTTAATAAAAGTGATAAGGGGAAAAATAAAAAGTGTATCACAGATAATTCTAATACAGGGGCTATTCAGGCAAGGAATTTACAACAAAACTTATATGATTTAGGAAAATTAGAAATGAATTTGATTTTAAATGATGGAAAAAGTGACATTAATGATAATGGTATTATAAGTAATTTTCTATCACCTACTCAAGAATTATTAAATGATTTTTTTCATGTTTATAAATCGCAAAAGAATAGTAAAAAGAAAAATAGTGTTTTGAGTAATACTGCAAAAGGTGAAAGTGACTACAATATTCCATTCAATATATTAATTAATGATAAGACAGTGAAGAAGTTAAGTACATATAATATGGCGAGTATGGCGTTTATTATATACGAAGAAGTTTCAAAACAGTCTATTTTAATAATGGGTGATGCCTCATATGGTGTAGTTGGTGAAAAATTAAGACAGTTAAAAGATCAAAATGGAATATTATATAGTGAGAATAATCCTATAGAAATAGAGTATTTTAAGTTATCACATCATGGAAGTATATGTGATTTGACAGATGAATTCTTAAACTTAATAAAGTGTCAAAAATTTTTGATATCTACAAGTGGAAAAATTTTTGGGCACCCAGATAAAAAAATGATTGCTAGAGTATATAGTAATTTTAATAATGCAAGTTTTTATTTTAATTATGAAGAAAGAGTAGAAGATATAACTAAAGAGGGTGGAGAAATAAAAAGTATTTGCGAATATAAAAGAAGGTTTTAAAAAGGAAGATATTTATGCATAGAGTAGTAAAGATTAATGTAATAGGCAATATAGGTACAGGAATGCTTATTTCATTAAAAGATGATATGAAACATGATGTGATTTTAACTGTGTGTCATATTTTTGGAGAAAATAATGAAGATGAATGGGAAATGTGGGAGGTTGGAATTGATGACATTAGTGTAACTTCAGATTACTATGATACTGAATTTGAAGTTACAGATGTTTTATATAAAAATGGAGATGCTGAAAATAATGATTTTGCATTAATTTATATAAAAAAGTTCAAAAAAGATATAGATTATGAAAATCCATATCTACCTAAAGATGAAGAATGTATTTTAAATAAAACTGTTACTATAGAAGGATATGCTAGAGAAAAAGAAAATAATGCATCCAGGGTTATAGAGGGAAATATATATAATTTTACTGATGATAAAAAAACTTTTTATAGGGTTAATTATATGGAAAAGGATCGTGTTAATGATTTAAGTAGTGTAGAAATGAATAGAGGAATGTCAGGAGCTCCTGTATTTTTAAAAGATGAAAATGATATTTTTGTGGGAATGCAAAAAATGGTGTCTAGCACAAAGTCTACAGATGGAATATTAGGTGTTTTTACTTATAAATATTGTTTAGTGCAAATTAAATCACTTTATAAAGTGGACTTGCCTTTAATAACTAAAGAAAAAAATAGATTAATAAGAAATGATTCATTGTTTAGATTTATACATGTTATTCAGCAAGAATTTAATATTAAACCTAACTCAAAAAATCATATAGGCGCAAGTATAGAATATAAAGATATTGAGGAATTAAGAGGACACTTTTTAAATGAATTAATTGATACAATGATTGATTGGGTATACTCTTCTGATAGGTTTAAAGAAATATTAGCCAAGATTGTTGAAGATGGTAAAAGTGAAGTAGCGGCTTATTCTCAAATACATAATAAAATTCATAAGAAGTTTAGAAGAGAAATTGATGGAAAGTTATCTGCGTTAGGTCAAATTGGAGAGTTATTATTATCACATTTCATACAAAGGTATTTAAGAGCAGTGCCCATCTTGAGAAAACAAGAAATAAGAGCAGTATCTTCTATTGAACATATATGTAAAAATGCAATACACTATAAGAAAGAGAATGGTAAAAATATAATTATACTTGGAGAAGCAAAGATCTATACAAGTAAATATAACTTTAATGAAGCTTTTAAAGAATCAATTGACAGCATTTTAAAGACGTATAAAAATTATTCAGATGAAAAAGAATTATATATTCATGAAGACTTTGTTGATAAAGATATGAATGATATAGCTGAAAGCTATTTGAATGGTACAATGGTAAAGCCACAAGTCCATTTAGTATCTATTACTATTTATAATGAAGATCAACAAATAGATATTATAGATGAAGATGAAATAAAAAAACAAATAGATGGTATTATTAAAGAAAGATATAGTAAGTTTAGTGATGATTATATTGATGTAGGAAAATATCCCATATTAAATAGAATAACATACATAATTTTTCCAGTATGGGAGATAGAAAAATTAGCATTACAATATGAAGAATTATTATAAAGCTTAGAGAGGAGGGATTTATATAGATAAGTTAGAAAAATCTATATTGAAAGAGTGGTTAGAGATAGAATATTATACTATTGCTAGCAAGGCTAAATTTATAAATAAGCAGGTTGAAGTAGATCATAAATTAATTTTAAAAACTATTAGATGTTTAGATTATATGACTACTATGAAAGAAAAGCCTTCTAAGGAATATATTATTACTGTAATTGCGCTAATGTGGGAATATACAAATAAGCAAGAATATGATTTGAAGAACTTTATAATAAAAATATTATCAAGAATAGGATATTCAACGTCGGCAATAGTAATTGATAATGAATTTGATAAAGATGAATGTAAGTTTTTTAAACCTAAAAGTGTTTTTGACATGTTTTCATTAACTGCTGAGCAAAGTGTTAACGAAATTTCTGTAAAAGATAAAACGTTTCTATTAACTGAATTTCAAAAGAGTATTTGGGATGCTATGAATGATAATAAAATTATAGGAATTTCAGCTCCTACATCTGCTGGGAAATCATTTGTTATTTTATTAAAATCTATATCTAAAATGATTAAAGAGAATTTAGATATAGTGTATATAGTTCCTACACTGAGTTTGTTAAATCAAGTTATGGAAGACTATAATAAAATGCTGAAGGTTCTTGGTATTAAAAACTACAGAATATCTAATAGCTTTGATTTAAATTCTTTAGATAGCATTAATACAATATTTGTTGTTACTCAAGAGAAAGCTTTGTTTGCATTTTCGAATGAGAAGAAAAAATTTGATAAGAAAATTATTTTAATTTCAGATGAAATACAAAATATAGAGAGGATAACAAATGATGATGATTTGAGAGCTAAGATATTATTTGATACATTGATTGAATTTAAATATAAAAAAAATATAAATCAAATTATTATAGCTGGCCCTAGAATTGAAAATATTGATAAGTTAGGAGAGAGCATATTTGGAAAAAATACTAAGGAATTAACTACAGTAGTAAGTCCAGTATTAAATTTAACTTATAGCATTAGAAAGGTAAATGATGACTACTATTTTTGTCAATATTGTGCATTGAGCGAAGATACTTATAAAAAGAAAATCGAGGATGATTCATTAATAAAGTGTTATGGAATAGATGATTATAATGATCAATATTTAAAATATTTAAATACATTTGTAAGTAGGATAGGCAATAATGAACAAAATATTATTTTTGCGCCTACATCTAAAAAAGCATGTGAAATAGCGTGCTATTTGTCTGAAGATAAAAAAGAAAATTGTGTTAGTAATAAATTAAAGGAACTAATAAAATATTATGAAGATACGATTAATACAAACTATGCAATGTGTAAATCTTTAGAAGCAGGTGTAGCTTATCATCATGGAAAATTGCCTATGAATGTGCGTAGAACTCTAGAAAAAGCCATATCGGATAAGGAAATAAATAATGTTGTTTGTACTACTACTTTAATGCAAGGAATGAATATGCCAGCACAAAATGTTATTATTAGAAACCCACACTTATATGTAAGAAAGAAAAAAGATTCTGGTGAATTATCTAGTTATGAAATGGCTAATTTAAGAGGAAGAGCAGGTAGATTATTAAAAGATTTTATTGGAAGAACTTATGTATTAGATGAAAGTAGTTTCGAAAATGTTGAAGGATATAATCAAATAGATATTTTTGAAGATGTTACTACTACTCTTCCAAGTGGATATGGAGAAAAGTTTATGGAACATAGGGATGATATCACAAATACTATTCAAAGTATGAATTTTATAGATTCCACTATGATTAAGTATGGATACCTAGTTGCTTACATACGTCAATCAGTATTACGATATGGCATTAACTCACAAAAGCATTTAAAAGAGGTCGGAATTGAATTAACAGTTGAAGAACTGGATAATACCATCAAAAATTTAAAAAATTTGAATATACCAAAAGATATTTGTTATAAAAATAGATATTGGGATCCATTTATATTAAATGAAATTTATATTAATAGAAATGAATTTGTTAATAAACTACCCATAATGCCTAATAAAAAAGGTGCTAAGTATAGGTTAGAGAAATTAATGAAATGGATAAGAGATAATAAAAAAACTCACTTTATGTATGAAAAGTATGTTCCACAATTGTATCGTAAAGGAAAAATGAGATCTATGTTGTGTAGCAATTGCATAGATTGGGGGAAGGAAATAGCTCTCAATGATATTCTTTGTGGTGATAGATATGAAGGTGAACAGGCAAGTGAGAATATAGATCAAACAATTAATTTACTAGAAAGAGTGGTTTCTTTTAATATTCCATTATTATTAAAACCAATATTTGATATAGTAGATTCTGATAACTTATTTTTAACGTGTATACAAACTGGAGCATATAATATATCCACTAGAAGAATGATTGAAATAGGAATCCCAAGAGAAACTGCTATATACTTAAATAGAGAGTTATTTACTAATGTAAGAATGGATAAGATTGAAGAGGAAAAACGTGATGATATAATTATGAATATTATTAAAGAAAATATTAATTCATTACCATATTGGATTAAAGTACAATTAGAGTTTATGATATAAAATAATATTTAAGTTGATATAATAAATAAGTCTACTGATAAGTTTGATTATTTATAATACAACTAATATTTTATATTTCATATATATTAAATATAACTTACAAAGGCATAAAATTCTTAGTAAATTCAAGAGAAACGCAGAGCGAACTTAGAATTTTAGCCCGCATTTCGTAGTGTAACGGAGAAATGTGTTCCTTTGAAATAAATGCAGTAAGCTTTTTACAACTATCCATGCAAGGGCACTTCAAGAATTCCAGTGTAACGAAGAATGATTGATTAGTGCCTACTGCTGAGACATAAGTTAGAATTTCAAAATCAGTGAAATTGTACATTGAAAAGAGTCATGACAAAAAAATCATGGCTCTTTTTTCACATTAAAAAGCAATTGATATGATATATGATTGATAATTTATAAATAAATATTGAGATTCATTTATTTATATAGTAAAATATTTTTATAATTAAACAATTATATCAACGGAGAGATGACATTATGAATAACAGTAAGCTTGTAAAAATAATGCATATCATTTTATTTGTTATTACAGCATTATATTTACTAGAATCTATATTTTTAAGAGGATTATTTACAAATCCATTAATAGCTCTTGTTAACATTATAGTAGCAATTATTGCTATGGTAATAGCATTTATAAAAAAAGAAAAGAAATTAGCTATTATTGATTTATCTATTTTAATAGTAGTTTCAGCAATACTTACATATTTAATGAATTTATAAAATAAATTTATTGTATATAGACTATTGCTTAAGTAGAAGCGAGATATAAATTTAAAAAAGTAATTTTAGAGTCATACAAAATAATGTGTGGCTCTTTTTTATTGAAAAAATAATTGTTGAAGGTATTACTACTGAATAATTAAACTAGGAGATATTACAGGTTTAGCAGGTATTATTATGGTTTTTTGTAACTATTAGTATTATAATATTATTATTGATTAAAGAAAAAATATAAAGAGATATAAATCTTGATATGAGAAAAGAAGGAGAAAAGAAAATGATTAAAGTAGGAATAATTGGAGAAGTGAAGGATAAAGTAAGTGAAAATAATACTGCAAAGACTTTAAGAAGTGGAACATTAAATGTATATGCAACGCCGGCTATGGTAGCACTTATGGAAGAGGCAGCCTATAAAAGTATTGAAAGTGAGTTAGAAGAGGGGCAAGGTAGTGTAGGTACTTCAATGAATATCAAACATATTGCAAGTACGCCAATAGGTATGGAAGTTATAGCAAAAACTGAACTTATAGAGGTTGATAGAAGAAGACTTGTGTTTAAAGTTGAAGCTTTTGATGAGCGTGGAAAAATTGGTGAAGGAATTCATGAACGTTTCATTATTAACAATGAAGATTTTCAAAATAAAACTAATAATAAATAAAAAGCATAAAAAATCTTGACCTTGAGTTAACTCCATATTGTATAATTATAAGTAGAGCATGAAGAATTATTAAAGTTGATATATTGAATTTATTTAAAACGTATAGTAAAATATTTCTAAAAGTATTAAAATTTAAATATTACACAAAAGAGGAGAGAATAATATGAGTAAGAATATATTTTCTGATAAAAGTTTATTTATAAAAATAATGCATATTATATTATTTATAGTTACAGGATTATATTTAATAGAATCTTTATTTTTAAGAGGGCTATTTACCAATACGTTAATAGCTATTATCAATATTATATTAGGAATTATTACAATTATAATATCAATAGTAAAAAAAGAAAAAATATTAGCTATTATTGATTTAGCTATTATAATAGTAGTTTCAGGGATATTTATATATTTAATGAATTTATAATAGGTATTATATAAAAAATGAGCTGTTGCACTAAACAATTAGTGTACAGCTCATTTTTTGTATATAGTATTTTATTGAAATGCTATATATCTAAGGCCATATCTCCTTGTTTTATCCATTCTTTTCTTCTCATAAACTCAGAAATAAGCAATGTTAATAAAGCAGGTAGAATAAAATGCATTAAGATTATTTGTAATATTACTGTTTTGCTAGAAGTTGAACCAATCATCGTTTGATAAGTCATGATTTGTCCTACAAATCCAGCTGATCCCATACCAGATCCTGTAGCGTTATTTGTCATTTTAAATATAACAGAAGAAACAGGACCTAAAATAGCACTAGATATTATTGCAGGAAGCCAAATTACAGGCTTTTTTACTATGTTAGGAATCTGAAGCATAGAAGTACCTATTCCTTGAGCTAAAAGACCACCCAATTTATTTTCTCGATAGCTGGCCACAGCAAAGCCAACCATTTGGCAACAACAACCTATAGTGGCAGCACCAGCTGTTATTCCATTTAAATTTAGGATTACGCCAATGGCAGCAGAGCTTATTGGTAGCGTAAGAAGTATTCCCATTATTACAGAAACCAGTATACCCATAATAAAAGGTTGTTGTTCTGTAGCAAACATTATAATAGTTCCTAGCCAAGTCATAAATTTTGATATTGATGGCCCAATTAGTAATCCAGCAGCTGATCCGCTAAGAATAGTAATAAGTGGAGTGATGATTATATCTATTTTTGTCTTTCCACTTATAACATGTCCAATTTCAATTCCAATTAATGCAGCAATAAATGCACCTAGAGGTTCTCCAGGGCCTACAAGTAATACTGAGCCAGTTTCAGTAAGTATTTGGCCAGATAATATTTTAGTAGCAAAACCTCCAATTATGCTGGCTACAGCAGCTGATATGGTAACTAGGGGACTCTCTTTAAATTTATAGGCAATACCAACACCAATACCAGCACAAGTGCAAGAAGCAGCAAGTTTTCCTATAAGGTAAATCATAGTTCCTATATTATTAGGTATAAAATTACCTATTTGTTGAAGTATTGTACCAATTATTAAGGTTGAAAATAATCCTAAAGCCATGCCACTTAATCCATCAATGAATATATGGCTTAAAAAGTTTTTAATTTTTTTCATAATGCAATCTCCTCTCCCAAAAAACAAAAACATAAGAATTTATATATGCTTACTTATGTATATACATGTGTAATGTAAGTGTAGTTTATCATTAAATGTAACAAAATTCAAATTTTAAATAAATAAATATAAGAAGATTTATAGAAAGAAGGTATAAAAGAAAATTTAGAAGAGTAAAATTAAATGAAAAAATTTTTCTCTTGGGGAACTAAAAATTATGACTAACAAAATTAATATTGGCATTGTTGGATATGGAAATTTAGGAAGAGCTGTTGAAAAGGCATTGATGAACAGTGAGGATTTAAAATTAGAAGCTATATTTACTAGAAGGAATGTAAAAAATATCATAAGTGATTCAAAGCTTCTACATATTTCGGAAATTAAAAACTATATTGGTATCATTGATGTGATGATTCTTTGTGGAGGCTCAGCAACTGATTTGCCACAGCAAAGTGCAGAAATAGCAAAATATTTTAATGTGATAGATAGTTTTGATACTCATGCAAAAATAGAGGAACATTTTATAGGTGTTGATGAAGTGAGCAAAGAAAATGAAAAAATAGCACTTTTATCAGTAGGATGGGATCCAGGTTTATTTTCATTAAATAGATTATTAGGGAAGGCTATACTTCCTAATAGCACTGAATATACATTTTGGGGTAGTGGAGTAAGTCAAGGGCATTCGGATGCTATTAGGAGGATTAAGGGAGTAAAAACAGCCATACAATATACTATACCTATAAAAGAGGCAATAGAGAGAGTTAGACACGGTGAAAAACCAGTTTTAAATGATGGAGAAATGCATAAGAGACTATGCTATGTAGTTGCTGAAGAAGACGCAGATTTATCTTTTATAGAAAATTCAATAAAAAATATGCCATATTATTTTTTAGGGTATGAAACGGAAGTGAATTTTATTACTGAAGAAGAATTTAAGAATAAACATAGAGGAATGTCTCATGGTGGCTTTGTAATTTGTTCTGGTAATAGTGGAGAAAATAATTTTGTCATGGAATTTAAACTAGTTCTTGATAGTAATCCAGAATTTACAGGTTCAATATTGGTGGCTTATGCCAGAGCTATATTTAGAATGTATAAGGAAGGTAAGAGAGGGGCATATACTATATTTGATGTGCCTATTAGTTACTTATCATCTAAAAAGGCAGAAGATCTTAGAAAAGAATTATTATAATCAAAAAAGATTAAGTATGAATTTGCTTAATCTTTTTTTGTTTAATAAAATCTTTATCTGATAATTAGTCCAATAATAATATATTTAGCTGAAATTGGTAAACATAATAAAGTAAGTTAAAAAAATAGTTAGATAAAGAAGGTGTCTTTTAATGACTTAAAGTTTTATTATTAAATAAAAATTGATATTTAGTTTAAATATATTGCAGGACATTACGATAATAAAATGTATAAAGAATAATGAAGTGTGAAAAAAGTAAAAAAATACGAAAAAATGTAAGTGATTTATAAAAAAACAATAATCTTTGGGATTTATGATGATAATACAATATTGACAGTATTTCAGGAGTTACTGTATAATTAATATTGATTTAAGTAAACCCACAGTGTTAAATACTTATATATTTTCACTGACGAAGGGAGGAATTAAGAGTGTCAGAAATAAAGGTTAGAGAAAACGAATCATTAGAGCAAGCTTTAAGTAGATTTAAAAGAAAATGCGCTAATGCTGGAGTGCTTGCTGAAGTAAGAAAAAGAGAGCACTATGAAAAGCCAAGTGTTAAAAGAAAAAAGAAATCTGAAGCTGCAAGAAAAAGAAAATTCAAGTAGTAATAAAGTATCCTTTCAAATTACGTTTGAAAGGATTTTTATTTTTTTGTACTTTTAATTTAAAATATTATAGTATTTCAATATTATTTTCTTTACATGTTTTTATTGTGTTTTCATCCCAAACAGAAGTTTGAACTTCTCCTATATGAGCTTTTTGTAAAAAGAACATGCATATTCTTGATTGGCCTATTCCGCCACCGATGGTTTGAGGAAGTTTTTCGTTTAATAATAATTGGTGGAATGGAAGAGTCTTTCGTTCTTCACAATGAGCTTTTATAAGTTGTGATTCAAGAGTTTTTTTGTCAACTCTTATGCCCATTGAAGATAATTCAAAAGCTTTATCTAATAGTGGGTAATAAAATAGTATATCTCCATTTAAGGACCAATCATCATAATCAGGACTTCTGTCATCATGTTTTTTACCTGATTTTAAGGTGTCACCTATACTCATTAAGAATACAGCTTTTCTTTGGCGGCAGATAGCATCTTCTCGTTCTTTTTCAGATAAGTTAGGATACATATCTTCTAGTTCTTGAGTAGTTATAAATGAGATTTCATCTGGTAGAGATTTTTTTAAGTATGGATACAAGGAATTTGTATAATTTTCTGTAGCTTTGAAAATAGAATATATTTTTTTAACTGTATCTTTTAAAGTAGCAATATTACGTGCGTCTTTACTGATGACTTTTTCCCAGTCCCATTGATCTACATAGATTGAATGAAGATTATCTAGCTTTTCATCACGTCTGATAGCATTCATATCGGTATAAATACCTTCACCTATATTAAATCTGTATCTATGAAGTGCAAGTCTCTTCCATTTAGCAAGTGATTGAACTATTTCAAGATTACTTCCATCAATAGCTGTCATATCAAAAGAAACGGGACGTTCTATACCGTTTAAGTTATCATTTACCCCAGAAGTAGCATCAAGGAAAAGAGGTGCTGAAACTCTTGTAAGATTTAATGTTTTAGATAAGTTTTCTTCAAAAAAGTCTTTTACTTTCTTAATTGCAATTTCAGTTTCTTTAAGAGATAGTTTAGAAGTGTAATTCTTAGGTATAAATACTGTTGATTTTTTCATATAATAACCTCTTATTAATTAAATTCTTTTACTAATATTACAATAAATAAAATTAAATGTAAATAAATCTACAATGAAATTTTTTTATTAAGTTGCAAAATCATTATTAATAGGCTTAAAACTATAAAATGTTATAAAAAAATATACATAACTTATGTTGATTAAGCGATATAAAGGAAAAATAAAAAAGTTAAAAAAATATGTTGACATATGTAGAATGATAATGTAATATACTAAGAGTAATGTAGCGGTGCTACAACAGATGTGACTTGGCCCCTTGGTCAAGCGGTTAAGACACCACCCTTTCACGGTGGTAACAGGGGTTCGATTCCC
>NZ_FR886603.1:0-14367 GCF_000436575.1 Clostridium sp. CAG:265 | reverse complement strand
CCCTATGCTATTTTTTCATACGAAACTTTACACTATCAATTTGAGCTAATATCTTTAACTCATTTTTAGTAATCTTGTACTTTTACGTCTTTAACAACTTGTCCACCTAATAGTAACATGAATATTTAAATTTTATAATAGTGAATTAATAGAAAACATCTTATATATATCCCTTAAATAATATATTTTCTTTATATTCCTTAAAATAACTTTTATTTTATAATTATCTTCAAATACAAAAAATCCACTAGAATTAACTTAATTCTAGCGGATCTTATATTGAAGTTTTTCTGCCCCGTTCACACCTGCAAAAATTGTATAAGTTTGCATCTTATTTACCTATTACCTTTGCTTGTTCTCTTTGTTTAATTATTTATCTATTTATTTTATACTTTAACTTTACCACTTCAGATGATGATTCTAAAAATATATCTAAATAAATAATTTCTGAGTGACAAAATTTAATTATATCTGATTCTGCTATATCTCTTTTATAATAATCATGAGTAAATCTATTTCTAAGTATTATACATTTGATTAAAAATTCACATAAATAATCATCCATTAACCCTTCTCTAGTTGCTGATTTAATTAAGTCAACACCACTTAATCTTGGATTATATCTATCATTTATAACCAAATAAGTTTCGCATATATCAATTATATATTCAGTAAAATCAGAAAAATATCCTGTCATTCCTCTTGCTATAATCTCATTTGGATCTAAACAATATAACTGAACAGCTTTTCTTATTTTAATTAAAAATTCATGTGCACTATTAAATTTTTCACTTAGACGTTCTTTTTTATATCTATAATATACCATATTTTGATTCCCAATCCTCTCTAACTAACTTAATTAAGTTTTCATTTACTCTATTAAACTTACTTATATACATTAAGTAATCATAATGTAAATCAATGTTAAAGATTAATTTATCTTTATAATCTATATAAATATCAGCAAATACTGTATCAAAACTATTAAGTCCAATAAAGGTAAAGTGTATATCATCATAATTAAAGTATTTTTGTAACACTTCCCTATATTTATTTTCTATTTCAAATTCAACATTAAAGTCATTTTTCTTTATTAAGGCTAAAATATCAATATCACTTTTTCCCTCAAACCAATATTTAGTATTATAACTTCCAAATAAAGTTAAAGATATTAAATTTTCATTATCATTTGTTATCTTTAAATTAGATAATAACTTTTCCATTTTTCACCTCATAAAATATTGACTTTAGTTAAGTATATCAAAGCTTTCTACCATTTTCAAATAAATGATATTTCTTATATATACTTAAACACTATAGTCATATTACTTAGTTTCTTATTAATCCTAAGCTTATACCTAAAATTCTTACCTTCTATAAATATTAAAGTCATTATTTGCCACAATAATACTGTGCCACCAGAATTCAATAATGATGTAAGTAAAGATTCACCTTTATAAGTTTTAATAATATACCAACAAGACAAAAGAATTGCTGCAGTAATCATATAATATCCAATTCTTATTACACCCATAATACTTAACTTTTTTCTCGCTCCAAAAACTCCTTATATGAATTTATTATACCTACCTTTGACATCTCCTCTTTATTTTTGTCTCTAACTTCTAATGGCATATTTATCTCTAATTCAACATTAATATGGTTTAATTTATATGGTAGTCTAAAAATATATTCTTGAATCCATCCATCTAAATCTTCATTAATACATCTATACTCAACATCTCTATAGTCAAATTCTCTAAATAACCCTTCATAATAATCAACTTTAATTGGTATTGTACATTTAATTTTTTCCTTTAGATTATCATTCATAATTTTTCTCCTAACTTTTTATACTTTAATTTTATACTTTCCTAAGCGTTAAAAAAACAACCTTAAAGCTATGGTGTTATTGCCACAAGAAACCACGGAACACATATAGCACTGTTTTTTGTAGATGGGAAATATCATAGACAAGGAATTGGTAAAAAATTATTTAAAACTGTACTGGATAATACTATTTTTATGCTATAATGTTCCTTATGTTAATGTAAGAGGAGTTGTTTAGATGGGTAGAAGATTTCAAGTTTACTATGTTTATAATGGAAATGATAAAATTATGAAAACTGGCTTTCATCTACAGGTATGTTGTGGAGATGATACTATTTGTTTACTAGAACAAGTTTTACTTTTTACTAAAAAATATTCAGAATATCCAGATTTAAATGTATTTCTTAATTCTAAAAGTAATTATAATAATAAAAGCGATATACTATTAGAAAATATAACTGGAGCGATACATCGAACTGGAGTATTTCTCTTTGCTAAAAAATTAACTGATGATATTTGTGATGATCCACTAACCGCTGATAACGATGAAGGAATTTTTATCGTTGATTTAAGAAGTACTAAACCACGATATTGCTTAATGAATTATAACTTTCAAATTGTTACTCCAAATGAGTATTTCAAAATATATGAAGATGAATATTACCCAGAAGATAATATTATTAAAGAAATTCCAAATATTATAAATAATATAAATACCTTTGATACTATTCCATTAAAAGAAATCCAATATTTATTTCCTACGCTTATTAAAAGATAGGTATATTTTCTTGTTTCTTTATATGTTAAAAGTGCATGTAACTAATCCCGTACGCACATACACTTTTAATATATATTTTTATTTTTCTTTTATTAGCTTACCTTCATTAAACTCTAATAAGATTTCTCTATCTAATTCTATTCCTTTATTAAACATTAAGTCATTTTCTTCACCTATTTCATACTGAAGGCTTACTTGTCCACTATAAGGAATTTTCAAGTTTATATTTTCATATGTAACATATTTTCCTTTTCTTATAAAAATTTCACCAATTTACTCTGTCATTTTTCAATTCATTTCATTCTTTATTTCTAACCATTAATCATGTAACTAAGTTTCTAATAATTCCTCATAAAATTCTCTTCTACTTTTGTATCCATTAAAAGTACTTACTGCCATTTCAAATTCCTTTTTACTCCAAGCTTTATCTTTATCTATTTTTCTACGCATCTTCTTCATCCTGTTCTTAAATGGATTTTCAATGCTCTGTACATATTTAACTGTATTCCCCTCAGAAAGTAAAACAAAATAAATATTATCTGTAAAATTAAGCCCAAGAAGATTTCTTCTGTCTGTTTGATTACATATATTAATCCATTGACCATAAATACTCTCATAATTGTCATCAAATATAACTAACATTAAATATAATGTAACTCTTCCTATTGTAAAATACCGCACTTCATACTGTATACATTTATTATTACTTAACTCATTTATCTTTACATTTTTTTCTTTAATAAAGAAGTGAGCTTGTTCTAATTTTTCATTTGGGTTTACTAATAACATTTCTCCAAACTTAATAAATTCCAATTCATCATATTTTTCACCTATTGCTATCATTCTTTCAATCCTCCATACTTTGTTTTATTACCTTTATACATATTTATTTTAAAAGTAAGTAAAACATCAACATAATTATTGTATAATAAATTATAAATCTTGTTGTATTACAAAAGCAAATAATTTTGATGTCTTATTATGTACTCATTTGAAGGATAAAAAGTTTAATGGTAAAAAAAATCTTTGCTATACTTTTTTTATTGAAGATGCTTATGGTCGTAAAAATTATGATTTGGAAACCTTACACTGGCTTCTAGCGTATAATGGCTATTAAAGTTATGGTCTATGTAAAAACTCCTATTATACAGCAACCTGTATAATAGGAGTTTACTTATTTTTTATCTAGTAAAAAACTCTCATAATTATATTTTTTCTATTTTACATTTATGTTCTTTAAGTTTTGAATCATAACATATAGCTACTGCTAGTACTTCATTATTTTCATTTTTAAATTTTTGCACATATTCTTTTTCTTTAATTTGTTTTAGTGCTATATCTACACTTTCATCTTCCTTGAGTTTTCTATAATTCTTGATACTTCTCCAAAAGATCATCCTTAAGAGCCTTTTCAAATTCTTTCATTAGCTCTCTATTAGGAATCCTCAAATATCCATCATGGTAAGATAAAAAACCTAAAATAATCATTGCAGAGTAAATTTCTTCTTTAGTTCTTGGTTCTCTCTGACCTGCTCTAAATTCTTCATCTATAAATATATCTACTTCTTCACCTGATACCATTTCAATAACATCTTCTCTAATTTCTAAAGTATTATACTTTAAATAATCAGTGACCTCATCCATAGCTCCTGTGTTTGTCCAGTAACTTTCACAATATCCATTTTCAAGCGCTTTTATTACTGAACGTGGATTATATATTTTTTTTCCTTTAGTAGTTAAATACCCATTATACCAACTTTCTAGATCGGAAAATTTAATTTCATCATTTTTCTCACACAAAGCTAATACTTCTTCATTTGTAAAGCCAAAATACTCATCATATATTCTATCTTTTAGAAAAGTATACTCATCAAACATATTTAATGCTGACCCACTTGAATATTTCTTAATAGGTAGTACTCCTGTCATATATGCAAGTGCAACATAAGGTTGATCCTTTAACAACTGTCTTATAAATTCTAAAAAGTCATTTTGATTATTTTCAAAAAGATTGTTAGTAAAAATATAATCCCACTCATCAAAAATAAAAATAAACTTATCATTTGTAGCATTTAACATATGGTTTATTGTAAAATACTCACTTGGATCAATCTGTGGATACTTATCACTTATATCCTTTATTAAATTTGCTTTAATCATTCCTATATAATCATCATATGTATTACCCTTATGGGATACTTGATTAAATGAAATACTTAGCACATTATATTTATTTAAATGCTCTTTGTAACTTTTATCTTTACTTATTTTTAACTTATCAAATATATTATGTGAATCTACTGCCTTTGAGTAGTACGCTCCTAGCATATCTGCAACTGATGATTTACCAAATCTTCTTGGCCTTGTTATACAAACATACTTACTCTTAGTTGAAACTTTACTATTAAGGGATTTTATTATCTCTGATTTATCTACAAAATAATATTCTCGAGCAAGTTCACTATAATTCTCAAAAGGTGCCTTTGTATTTAAATATATAGCCATACTTTCCCCCTAAAACAATTAATAGTTTTAGCTCTTTTCCCAGCTATGGCTTTCTCAGAATACTTTTTGTAAAATTCGTCTCTCTTATTATTTTCATAGTTTATAATTACTTCTTCATTTAATCCAAGTACGTTTCCCAACTCTTTTTGCGTTAAATTTCTAGCAATTCTTACTTCTCTAATCTTTTCTCCTATGCTAATCATTTTATTAACTTTCCTCCGGCCTTAATAATACACCTATTAATTATCGTAATACTTGTATATTTTTTATACACTTTTATAACTTTATTTTTATATCTAAGCAATATTTAATTATAATCAATAAACTTATTTATTACATTAATAATAAAAGCCATAATAAGCTCCTTTTTAAAAAGTAAACTTATTATAGCTCTTTAATTAAATACTATTTTTCATCTAAATATAAATCCCATATTTTTAAATTAACATCTGTCTTACCATGGGCAAAAATGCTTATGTTACTACTATCTTTAGCTGTAAAGATTCTTGCTGTAAATACTTCTTCTCCATCATTAACAAATACCTCTATTGATGATGTATCAACAAAGATTTGTAATTTTAAATTTTTACCTTCATATGGACATTTTCTTTCTCTACCATACTCTACTGCAAAATCTTTTCCTGAATGACTTCTATCTAAAACTAATTTCTTTTCTTCTAAATCATAGTAAAATACTGTTTCTTCTTTTATACCTTGTCTTAATTTAAGACCAACTCTCTTACCTGCGATATTTTCAAAACTACATTCCAATTCATATACATTTCCCTTAAAATCTTCTATGGTAGTTTCCTCATTATTTAAAGCATATGACATAACTCTTTCATTTTTTCTTAAACTTGCAAGCTCTCTTACCGGCTTCTGTAATAGTTTATCACCTTTTAAACTTAACTCTCTTGGAATAGTTAAACAATGTGCCCATCCATTTTCATCTGTAGGGTATGCTATTTCAGGTAATCCCATCCAACCAACTAATATATATCTTCCATCTGGTGCTTTTGTAGTTTGTGGAGCATAAAAATCAAATCCTCTATCTAATTCTCTAAATTCTCCATGATTAAACTCTAGGTTTTCAAAATCGATTTTATTTCCAATTAAATAACCTGATTGGAAAATATTTTTGTATTTATCACCATTAGCTTCTAACCCTTGTGGTGAAAATATAAGAACACCTTTATCATCAATTTTTATGTAATCAGGACATTCCCACATAAATCCATTCCCAAAGAAGTTTGTTTTTATTTCACCTTTATAATTCCAATTTATCAAATCACCTGATTCATATACTGCTATAGTCCCAAGATTTCCTTCTTTTCTTTCAGCTCCTATTACAAAATAATATTTATCATTTTCTTTAAATACTTTAGGATCTCTAAAGTTATCAGTATATATTTCTGGCAGTTCTTCCACAATAGCTTTAGGATGCTTAGTTATTTTTCCTTCTGCATCCATAATTGCTAAACACTGATACGGATGTCTTTCCCACTTATCATTTCTTGTATTTCCTGTATAAAATAAATATAATTTATCATTTTCAGCTAAGCCACTACCAGAAAATGCTCCATGACTTTCAAAATATTCACTAGGAATAATACCAACACCACAATCATTCCAATGTACTAAATCTTTTGATGAAACATGATACCAGTGTTTAATTCCATGTACAGGTCCTAAAGGGAACCATTGATAAAATAAATGATATTCTCCATTAAAATATGCAAAACCATTAGGATCATTTAGTAATCCTGTTGTAGGTTGAATATGAAATTTTTGTCTATATGGGCAACCATCTACCTTTTCTTTTAATACTGCCATTTCCTCATCACTTGCTTCTAATATTGTTCTATAACGTTCTTCTCTTGTCCACTCTTTCATTAAAATTTCTCTCCTTATTATATAAACTATTAATCTAATAAACTGAAATCATTAAGCCAAAAATAGAAGGTATTAGATTATGCTCTAATTCCTCCTATTTATATCTTCATAACATTATGCTACTTCTAAATTTTCTTTCTTTGCTGTAGTCTTAGCTAAAATAATAGTAGATACCACTGCTACCCCCATAGAAATAGCCATACCTATAATATAATTTATCATTGAATCTGGTCTTATTGATATTATACCTGGTAAACCTGCAGCTCCTGGAGCTAATGCTAATACTTTAGTTAACATTATATATGCACTTGAAACTCCTGAACCTATCATTGCTCCGTAGAATGGATAGCGTAATTTTAAGTTAACTCCAAATATAGCTGGTTCAGTGATTCCTAATAAAGCTGAAATACCTGATGCTGATGCTATACCTTTCATTTTATTATCCTTTTTAAGAATAAGAAGTACTGATAAAGCTGCTGCACCTTGTGCTACATTTGACATTGCTGCAACTGGGAAAATAAATGATCCACCTGTTGTTGCTATATCTGCTAATAATTGAGTTTCAACAGCTGTAAAGCTATGATGCATACCTGTTATAACTATTGGTGCATAGAAGAATCCAAATATAGCTCCTCCTATTGGTCCTAATGTATTAATTAAACCTATTAATCCTGCTGTAATTCCATCACCAGCTAATCTCATTACTGGTCCTATTGCTACAAATGTTAATAATCCTGTAATAAATACTGTAAATAATGGTGTTAAAAGATTATCTAAAACTGATGGTATTATTTTATGTAATGTCTTTTCAACTTTTGCTAATACAAAAGATGATGCTAAAACTGGTAGTACTGTTCCTTGATATCCTACTTTAAGAATAGAGAAACCTAATATATTCCAATATGGTACAGTTCCTTCAATAACTGCTGATGGATAACTGTAACCATTTAATAAATCACCATGAATCATTAAAGCACCTATACAAGCTCCTAAATATGGATTACCACCAAACGCCTTAGTAGCTGAAAATCCTAAAAATATTGGTAAGAATGCAAATCCTGTATTGGCAAATGTATTAATCATTTCTGCTAAATCTTTAAATTGTGGGTGAGCTTCAATTAAAGATTGTCCTTCTACAAATAACCCTTGAGAAGTTAAAATATTATTTATACCCATCAATAATCCTGCAGCCACAAGAATCGGAAGTACTGGTACAAAAACATCTGCTAAAGATTTAATTAATCTTTGAACAGGATTTAGCTTTTTATCAGCTTCTTTCTTTAATTCTTCCTTACTTCCTTCAGCTATATCTGCTATTTTAATTAGTTCTTTATAAACTTCATTAACAACACCAGAGCCTAAGATTATTTGGAATTGTCCTGAAGTATTGAAATTACCTTTTACTGCTGGCATTTCTTCAATGGCCTTAATGTTAATTTTTTTATCATCTTTAAGAACTAATCTTAATCTTGTGGCACAATGTGCAGCACTGATGATATTTTCTTTTCCACCTACATACTCTAATATTTCTTTACTTATTTGATTATAATTTTTACTCATGTCCATCTCCCTTATATGACAAAAGATTTTTTAGTAATAATTTCATTTACTTGAAACGTTTCATTTTTGCTACATTTAAATATTAATACGTTTTCATCATATAGTCAAGTATTTTTTAAGAAAAATTTCCTAAGCAAAATTCTAACTTAGGAAATCTATTTCTTAATATTTATTTAGTTGTATATCCTTTTATAAAATTTATTGGAAGAATTACCTTCTTTTCTAATGGTTTGTCTTCAATTATATTTATTAATGCTTCCACTGATTTTTTAGCCATCAGCTCAACGGGTTGCCTAATGGTAGATATTTTAAATTCATCTTGGCTAAATGATCTACTTCCATCAAAACCAATAACTTGAACATCTTTTGGTACATTAACATTTATATTTTCTAACCTTTTAATAAAATCCAATGCATGTCTATCAGTTACTGCAAAAACTCCATCTATTTTTATCTTTTCTTTAAAATTTTCTTCAATAAATTCATCTAGTAAAATTTCAAACTCACTGGCACTTCCTAGTAATTCACATATACTATAATTAATATTATTTTCTGTGCAATAGCTTATAAATCCTTCTTTTCTTTTTCTTGTGGCATTATCTATTTTCGATCCACGACCTATATAAGCTATATTTTTACAACCAGCTTCAATAAGCTTTTCTGCTGCTAATTTTCCACCTTGAAAGTTATCACTGGAAATATACGTTATATCCTTAGAGAAATATCTATCTATACTTACAAATGGTATTTTTTCTGAAACATATTCATCTATATTACTATAGGTTATTGCAATAATCCCATCCATCTTATTTTGTTTAGCCATAGATATATATTCTATTTCACTTTGCTGATTTTTTTCAGAATTACATAAAATCATCTTCATGCCTACTTCTCTTAGGCATTTCTCAATATTATAAGCTAATTCGCTGAAAAAAGGATGCCAAATTGTTGGTAAAATTACAGCTACAGTATTAGTTTTATTAATTTTTAAACCCCTAGCATAAACATTAGGCTCATACTTTAATTTTTTTATAGCCTCTTCTACTAAAACCTTTGTTTCTGGTTTAACTGGTATATTGTTAATAACCTTAGAAACTGTACCTACTGCTACCCCTGCTTCTTTTGCAACATCTTTCATTGTGGCCATATTTACATACTCCCTTGTCTATCGTTTTATTACCAATTTTAATTATATTAATAAATAAAAAATCAGTAAATGCAATTTACACATTTACTGATTTTTTTAATTTTAGCCTAAGATTTTCTATGGTATCAATACTAAACTACTTTCTCTCTAATTGAGTAGCTTATATTTATTCTGCTATATACCTTATATAAGTAATAACCTAAAAGTCCACTAATGGTATTACAAAGTAAATCCATGGTATCAAAGGATATACTTAAATTGGCAACTAAATATGACAAAACAACCTGGCTACATTCAATAAATAAAGATATTGCAAAGGCCATTGCTATAATTTGATTTATTTTAAAAGTAACATCCCTAAAATGATAGCAAATAAAAAATATAAATGAAGATAATAAAATTAAATTACCACCTACATTGGTAATTACCTCACTTATACCACCAATCCTATAAATACTGATAGTACTTTCCCAAGGTATTAAGTGAATTTTAGCTAATTTCCTTATGACGTTTTTACCCAAGGCTAAAGGTATTGGAAAATATACCACTGCAGCTAAAATAGTGATATATAAGCTAAAAATTAAATGCATAACCTTTTCTTTAATCTTATGGTCAAACTCTCTATATATTATTAATTTAACTAGCACTTTTAAATTTAAAATAGTACTATCTATCTTAGATTGAAACTTCATCATTTCATTTAAATACCCTTGCTTCACTGTAATTTTTATGCTTTCATCATATATTAGTCCAAATACCAATGAAATATGACCTACTCTATTATCTACTGCTGTCTTTTTTAAACTTCTTTTAATTTTATCTTTTCAATATTGCTATCATATTTTTCAACATATTCATTAAAAACTCTCTTTGCTTTTTCCTTATTTATTTTCATATTTTATTAATCCCCTCTTATTTCTTGTCACTCTTTTATTACTAATTATACCATTATATCCTTAAAAAAGTTTTTACTTATAAAAGCTAAGCCCACCTAAATTAGATAAGCTTAGCTTTTTTTAATTATCTATGGCATTTCTATAGCCTATATAAGTGGCATAGAAATATCCTCCATATACTATAACAAATATTAATGCAGTTATCAGTGATGATATTAATATGTCGTAGTTTCCAAAGTTCTGCAAATATTCTTCAACTATATTTATACCTACTATTGAATGTATGATAGCCAGTGATAACGGCATTATGAAAAATGTTAATACTTCCACTAATATACTCTTATTAATTTGTCTTCTGGAAGCTCCTATTTTTCTTAATACTTCATAACGTTCCATGGAATCATTACATTGAGCCAACTGCTGAATAGCTAATACTACTGCACTGGAAAGTAAAAATACTATTCCTATATAAATTGCTACAAAAAGTATTATTGTTGACATTCCTACATTAGAATCATAAGCTATTTCTCTACTCATAGCTAACAACTTAATGTCATCACCTATGACTCCTGGCTCTATGGTCATGTATCCTTCTAATATTTTAGCTACTTCTTCTTTCTTCCGCTCCTTACCTTCACCTACATAATTAATATTAATATATTCACTATCAGCAGTTAAATTGTTGCAGAAATCATCTGGCACAATAAAAGAAAATATATTATTGCTAGCTCCTGTTGTACCTAATGAATCATCTAGCACCTTCTTTTCCTTTATATCATATGCTTTTCCATCAATAATAATTTGATTATTTTCCTTAAAGAATCTTTCAATGGTTGGAATCATGCTTTCTAAATTAGAAGCTAGATAAATTTCATCATTATTTAACTGTAGTTCTTTTTCACCTAAAAACTTTCTATTTTTGTTAAAATCTGTCACCGATATAACTTGTGCTTTTTCAAAAACTGGATTAAATTTAATAAGTTCAGAGCCAGTGTCTGTGTACTTACCTAGTAAATCTTTAATACTAAAATCTATCATATAAGTATTCATTGTTATATATTCAGTATTTTCATCTAAAATAATATGATATTTAGCTAAAGCCTCTTCTATTGGAATATTACTTTCTTCATTATCTTTATTTAATGAACAAGATAAATCATAAGGAGTAAACTTCTTAGTAATTTCTTCAAAAGATTTTTTCATACTCAAACCAGTGGTTAATATTCCTATGGTTACAAATAACATTAAACAAATTACTGCCATGGATATAAAATTAGTGTTAAACTTATTTGTTATTTGTCTTATGGTAAATGTATTTAAATTATTATAATATAAATTATCACTTTTCTTTAGTATTAGAAGTAATACTGATGATGCACCAAAGAAAAACCCTAATGTGCCTATTATTCCTAAGAAAATTGAAGTTAAGAATCTATAATCATTAAAATCAAGATTAGTAACTGATGCTAAATAATATGCTACTACCAGGATAACTATTGATGCTATAAGAATTGTAAAGGATAATCCTGCACTTCTTACAGTGATTTTTTCACTTTTTCTTGATGAATTTATTAAATCTATTAACTTATACTTTGAAATTACTAAAGTATTAAAGATTATAACTAGATGTTCTTCTTAAAAGTGATGAAATTCTCGCTAAAAGCACTGCTGTATTATATGGCTTGGTTACAAAATCATCGGCACCTAAATTTATACTCATAATTTCATCCATATATTCCAAGAAAACTTATTAGTTCTGCTTTCATTTCTCTGTTATCTTCAATTATCATTATATTTTTCACACCATCACCTCTTTACCTGTATATTATACCTTTTTATTTAATTATTTCCACAAACTTTATGCTACAAACCTTTTTAAATTAAAAAATAAGTACCTATCTTCAAAGGTACTTATTTGATATGTCATATTTATTCTTTTAATTCAAATCTTTTATGAATCTTCCATGTGTTATCCTGCCACTTATATATGGAAATATTATTTAATAAAACATTATAATTACAATTGAATTGATTGATCCATTGCCACATTTCATCAAATACGAAAGAAACTTTTTTAGATGAAACTGTTACGTGAAATATTGCATTTTCACCTTCATGGCTTCCAAAGCTTATATAATTTACTTCTTTTATGGCCTTTACAAAACCTTTATGAAAATCTCTCATTCCCTTATTTTCAATAACATTCATATAAATAACTCTATTATCAAAATGTTCAAACCCCTTAATTTCATAAGGTATTGCTTTTTTGTCTTTAATATATTTTTCTATTGCCTCTTCTAATACTTCTATAGGCTCTTCTGTTTCAAAAGGTGCTTTTAAGGTAATATGTGCAGGTAACTTTGATGATTTAACCTTAAACTTTTCAAATGCTTCAGCACTAAGTTTTTTATTAAAAACTCCTGCTTCTCCATCTGCCACTGTCACAACAACATATCTCATACTCTATCTCCTTTTATTTTACTATTGACTAATAAAGTAGTTTACTTTATTATCTTTTCAAATTATATAATAATTAAAAAGAAAGTCTACACCTTTTGATGTAAACTTTTCTTTTATACTTATATTATTGTATTTTTGTATTTTTTAATTCTTCCAATCTATTTTGTAAATTAGAAGATTCACTTTCTAAATTACTAATATTCTTTTTTAAATTTTCTATTTGCGATTCTAAACTTGATTTCTCTGATTCTTTCTTATATACTTGTGCTTCTACGCTCTCTAAAGAAAATTTCATATTTTCTACCTCTTTTGAATTATCCCTTTTTCCAAAGTCTAAAAACATAAAACCTATAAGAAAAGTAATAATACAAAGTAATATACTCTTATTTCTGTAAGAGCTCATTTTATTTTCCTTTTTAAAATTATTTTCCATTGTATTTCCCCCTAATAACACTTAGAACATGGGTCTAAGCCTCTTGCTTCAGCACTTTCTCTTGTAACTTGTGAAACATATTTTGAATTCCCACAATTTCCATGACTATGGTATTTTGAACCTGTTTTTGTTATCCAAACCATAGATCCTATATTATCTTCATTTACCGTTGCCACATATCCCTTTGATGAACTTGCATAATTTTGACTAGCTGCTAGCCTTTCCGCTTCTTCTCTGGCAGCTTGTTCAGCTGCTATTCTGGCTGCTTCTTCCTTAGCTGCTTGTTCTGCTGCTAGTCTTTCTCTTTCAGCCTTAGCTTTTTCTTCAGATGCTATTCTACTTTCTTCTGTGGCTATCTGAGTTTTTAAAGAACTTACTGTAGTAGTTAATGTTGTATGCTTGGTAGTTAATTCATCTTTAGTTGCAGTAAGCTTATGGATATGTTCTTCAAGCTCATTATATTCATTGTTACATTGGTTAACTTGCTCTGAAATTGCTGCAATTGTTTTAATATTATTATTATGTTCTTCTTTAGAAATATTTTTTGTTGTACCAACACTTATCCCTAAAATTAAAGATAAAGCAGCTGCAATAGTCCTTTTCTTATTTTCCTTAACTGCTGTAACTATTTTTTCTTTAATAGTTACTAGCTTATTACTATCTTTTTCATTGTTCATTTATTCATCCCCCTATGACTTTATCTATAAGATTATAACAAATTATCTCAGGAAATTGTGTCAAAATTTGTATATTTCTTTGGTATTTTGTGGTAATATTTTTTTTATTTTTTAATTATATATTTTTCAGTTCACGTTTTTTATCTATAAAAAAGTGGCTTTCGCCACGCTCCCTTCGGGAATTTAAT
>NZ_FR886602.1:0-96686 GCF_000436575.1 Clostridium sp. CAG:265 | reverse complement strand
AAACCTCTAATTTATAATTAATAAATTTAACATATTTAAAGGTTGAAAGCTAGATAACATCTAACTTTCAGTCATCGAAAATTTTATACTTTCCTGTACTTTAAAAAAAAGAGACGCTAAGCATCTCTTAAAAACAATTATTTCCAACTCATTTTATTCATGTAATTTTCAACGTATTCATTACTTATTGCTGGATTAATAGTATCTTCATGTGTAATAGTAATTATTGACATTGCAATTGCATACTTTAATGTTTCAATTATAGATAACCCATTCATATATCCTAATCCTAATCCAGCTACAAACGAATCTCCAGCACCTGTTACATTTTTTATGTCTATCTTATCATTTTGGCATATAGTACCTTCTTCACCTTTTGTAAGATAGTAAATCCCATCTGCATCTAAACTTATAAATACATTTTCAACACCTTGCTCTAAGAAGTATCTTCCTGCTTTTTGCAAATCCTCATAACCATTGATTTTAAAACCACATAAAGCTTCAGTCTCTAATCTATTTGGTTTTATTGTATGGAAATACTTCATCAAGTGGCTTATTTTTGTTGCTTTATTTGCTGAAACTGGATCTAATATAAATTTAGTTTTTCCTTGAAATTTCTTTAAAACATACTCTAATAATTCAGGGTTGTCTGAATCTACAATAGTATACTCAGCATTTTCAAAAATTTCAGCTTTTGAATCTATAAAACTACTTTCCATTTTATCTAAGCTATCCATATCTACTATTGCAGACTCCATTTCACCATGCTCATTTAGTATTGCCATATATGTAGGTGTACATTCATCTTTTAATATTAATGAATTGTCCATCTTATAACCTATTCTCTTAGAATGTTCTAAGATATTTCTCCCATTAGCATCATCTCCCAATATAGAAATGAATTCTGTGTTTATACCTACCCTAGCTAAATTCTCAGCAATATTTCTGCAAACTCCCCCAAGCGAAATCTTTATAGATCCTGGAATTGAATCCTTTGCCTTAAATTCTCTCTTACTAAAACCAATTATATCTACTATTGATGCCCCCAGTACTAGTATATATGGATTATTTTCGTTCATATTATCTCTCCTGCCATTAATTTTCCCTTTAAAACATACATACATTATAGTCAAAAGTCCGAAAAAAATAAAGAGAAAAATAAAAAAATGTCGTATCTTTTTTATTTTTCTCTTATTTCACTGTTAATTATTTAATTTTATTGCAACTTCACTTACTGCTTCTTCATTAATTTCATACTTTTCACTATACTTATTTTCTAAATCTATATTTTTAAATGCCACAGCCAGCATAAGTTTAATTCTATTGATCTGATTTACCTCTGATGCACCAGGATCATAATCAACTGCTACTATATTTGATAAAGGATAAAGTTCCTTAAGTTTCTTTATCATTCCTTTACCTGTAACATGATTAGGTAAACATGCAAAAGGCTGTACACATACAATATTATTTACACCTGTATCAATAAGTTCTAGCATCTCTCCTGTAAGAAGCCACCCTTCACCTGTTTGGTTGCCTAGAGACAATACTTTTGATGCTTTCTTCCCTAAATCCTTTATATGCATTGGATATTCAAATCTCTTACTCTTGCTTAATTCTGTTTTAATTTTCTTTCTATATAACTCTATTATCCTAATTGCTAATTTATTTAACTGCATGGATTTATAGCTTCCAGAAAGATATTTATATTTAAATTCAGCATCATAACATGAATATAAGAAAAAATCTAGAAGATCTGGTACAACAGCTTCAACACCTTCCTTTTCTAATTGTGAAACTATGTCATTATTTGCTGTTGGATGAAATTTAACAAGAATTTCTCCTACTACTCCCACCTTTGGTTTCTTTATATCTAATAATTCTAACTCATCAAAATCTTTTACTATATCTTGAACATTTTTGCTAAATTCTATCCATTTTCCGTTTTTCACATTTTGGCATGCAACATCTTTCCATTTCTTATATAAAGTATTTGCTGCTCCTTTAACTTTTTCATACGGTCTTACCCTATATAAGACTCTCATAAATAAATCTCCATATAATATAGCCATAAGCCCTCTATTAACAAAAGCTGGTGTTATTTCAAATCCTGGCTGCTTTTCCATACCCAAAGCATTTAATGATATTATTGGAATATTATCAAAACCTGCTTCCCTTAAGGCTTTTTTAATAAATCCTATATAATTTGTAGCCCTACAACCGCCTCCTGTCTGACTCATTATTACAGCAGTCTTATTTAAATCATATTTTCCTGACATCAAAGCACGAATCATTTGTCCTACCACAATAATTGACGGATAGCAGGCATCATTATTCACATATTTCAATCCATACTCTATTGCTTCCTTATCAATGGATGGCATTACTTCTACATTATATCCAATACTCTTAGCTGCTGCTTCAACAAAATCGAAGTGTATTGGTGACATTTGAGGACAAAGGATTGTATAATCTTTCCTCATTTCCTTAGTAAAAATATTTCTTTTATTCACTTGTGTCACCGGCTTTAGCTTAATACCTTTTCTTTCTCTTTCTTCAATCGCTGCTTTTAATGACCTAATTCTAATTCTTACTGCTCCAAGGTTACTTCCTTCATCAATCTTTATAAGGGTATACATCTTTCCTGCTGATGATAAAATTTCATTAACTTGGTCTGATGTTATGGCATCAAGTCCGCAGCCAAAGGAAGTAATTTGAATAAGTTCTAAGTTTGGATTATTTTTTACATAAGATGCTGCCCTATATAATCTACTATGATACATCCATTGATCCACAACCCTAAGAGGTCTTTCAACCTTATCTAAATGAGCAACACTATCTTCTGTAAGAACTGCCATCCCATAAGAAGTAATTATATCTGTTAATCCATGATTAATTTCTGGATCTACATGATAAGGTCTACCGCTAAGCACTATCCCTTTTATATGATTTTCTTCAATATATTTAATAACCTCTTCACCTTTTTTCCTTATATCTGTTACAAATTTTTCTCTTTCTTCAAAAGCCTTCTTAACAGCTTCCTTAGCTTCCTTTATAGACACACCAAATTCCTTAAATACTATATATATTCTTTTTGCTAATTTTTCTTCATTGCTTAATGAAAGGAAAGGTGAAATAAAGTTTATTTCCTGCTTCTTTATTTCATCAATATTATTCTTAATAACCTCTGGATATGATGTTACCATTGGACAGTTATAATGGTTGTCTACTGTAGGGTCTTCTTTGTATTCATATGCTACACATGGATAGAATATATTTTTAATTCCCTTTTCTATAAGCCACAATATATGTCCATGAGATATTTTTGCTGGATAACATGCTGATTCTGATGGAATTGTCTCAATTCCTTTATCATATATCTTCCTACTGGATAATGGTGATATCTCTACTCTAAATTTTAAACTTGTTAAAAGAGTAAACCAAAATGGATAATTTTCATACATATTAAGTACTCTTGGTATACCAATTACCCCTCTTTCCGCTTGACTTTCTTCTAGAGGAGTATAGTCAAAAGCTCTTTCTAACTTATATTTAAATAAGTTAGGGATTTCTCTTTTTCCTTTCATATTTCCCAAAGGCTTCTCGCATCTATTTCCTGTAATGAACTTCTTACCATTGGAAAACTTATTAATTGTTAAAAGACAATTATTACCACAGCCACCGCATCTCATAGTATTGATTGCTATTTTTATATCTCCTAGCTCCTCTTTTGATACTAATGTTGTCTCTTTACCTTCTATATATCTTTCCCTACTTATTAATGCTGCACCAAAAGCTCCCATTATACCTGAAATATCTGGACGTACTACATTTATTCCTGTTATCTTTTCAAAACTTCTAAGAACACCATCATTATAAAATGTTCCACCTTGTACAATAACTTTTTTACCTAACTCTTCAAAATTGCGTATCTTTATAACCTTATATAAAGCATTTTTTATTACTGAATAACATAAACCTGCTGATATATCTGCAACTTCATAGCCTTCCTTCTGTGCCTGTTTAACTTTTGAATTCATAAATACAGTACATCTAGAGCCTAAATCTACTGGTTTCTTAGCTTCAATAGAAAGTTTCGCAAACTCTTTAATAGGAAGGTTCAATGATTTACTGAAACTTTCTATAAATGACCCACACCCTGAAGAACATGCCTCATTTATCAAAATATTATCAATATTTCCTTCTTTCATCTTCAAGGCTTTCATATCTTGTCCACCAATATCCAAAATAAAGTCTACCCCTGGCAAAAAAGCCTCTGCTCCTTTAAAATGACATATGGTCTCAATTTCTCCAATATCTATTCCTAAGGCTGTCTTAATTAGTCCTTCACCATAACCTGTTACTGTACTTTTTACTATTTCCACTTCTTTAGGAAGCTTTTTATATAAATCCTTTAATATTTCTATACTCTTATTTAAGGGACTACCTTCATTACTATTATAATATGAATATAACAGTTGACCTTCCTCACCAATAAGAGCTGCCTTAGTAGTTGTTGAACCTGCATCAATTCCCAAAAATGCCTTACCTCTATAAGTGTTTAAATCAGCTCTCTTAACCTTATCATCTTCATGTCTTTTCTTGAACTCTTCATAATCATCATTGTCATTAAATAAAGGCTCCATATGCCCCTTCCCATCATCTTCTACTTTTATGGTACTGATTTTTCTTATTATATTATCAAGCTGTACATACTTTTCGTCTTTTGCCAATAACGCCGCTCCTATGGCCACATAGTAGTGGGATTCCTTAGGGACTATGTACTCACCTTCTTTTAAATTTAAAGTCTTAATAAATCTATTTCTAAGTCCATCTAAGAAATGAAGTGGTCCTCCTAAAAATGCTACTCGTCCTCTTATAGGTTTACCACATGCTAATCCGCTAATAGTCTGATTAACAACTGCTTGGAAAATTGAATCAGCAATATCTTCTTTTCTTGCACCTTCATTAATTAATGGTTGTATGTCTGTTTTAGCAAATACCCCGCATCTAGAAGCTATAGGATAAATTATCTCTGCATTTTTAGATAATTTATTAATTCCTATAGCATCAGTATTTAAAAGTACTGCCATTTGATCTATAAATGCTCCAGTACCTCCTGCACAACTTCCATTCATTCTCTGTTCTATCCCACTGCTAAAATAAGTTATCTTTGCATCTTCTCCCCCTAACTCTATAGCTACATCTGTTTGAGGTATAAAGGTTTCTATGGCTTTATTACAAGCAATAACTTCTTGTTCGAAAGATAACTCTAGCCATTTAGATACAGCTAGTCCACCTGAACCAGTCACCATCATTTTAACATTGCTATTACCTATAAATTTATAACATTGTTCTAGGCTCTCTTTTAAGGTAGTTTTTATGTCTGAAAAATGTCTTTTATAAGTGCTATATTTAATATTATTATTTTCATCAATTACTAATACTTTAATAGTAGTTGAGCCTACATCAATACCTACTTTATACTTCCCCATAATATATCTCTCTTTCTATTTTATATTTATATACAATTATGTATATTATATTCCATTTTTACTATATTATAACATATTTTAATGAAAATTTTTCATTCTATTTTTTTATAATTTTCATAATATACCCTGTAAAATAATATAATTTAATGAATAATATTCCCATATGGAGAACATAATTAAAATATATTTATAAATCATAGGAGGGAAAAATGAATCACTTCAATGAAGGTAATAAATTCTATACTGAAAAACAGTTTCAAAAAGCAATAAATTCATATAGGTTGTCAATTGATTCAAATGTCAATGTTCCATGCTCTTATTATAATATTGGTGTGTGCTATATAAAATTAAGAGATTTTGATTCTGCTATAAAGATGATAAAAAAATCTTTGGAATTTCAAAAAGAAAGTAAATACTATTTTAACCTAGCATATTGCTATGCTATGAAGCAGGAAAGCAACAAAGCTCTAATTTATTTCAATTTAGCTTGGGCCTTAGATAGCTCTGACCTTGACTGCGAAAAGGCAATAAAACTTATTCTTTCCAAAAATAAAAAAGCACTTTAGCTAAAGTGCTTTTCTTATTTACCATTCACCGGCAATTTCTTCTTCTATATGATCTTCTTCAAATAAATTGCTATCAAAATAATCTCCAGAAATATAAAAGGTCGTATCAACATTTATCCATCTTCTTTCATCTGACAGATAAACTTGATTCCAAGCATGAGAACCATAACTCTTACCATCAAATGCCTCTCCCGTAACTAACCTTACCTTTAATCCTGCTGCCCTTGCCATTGATACATAAAGACATGCATAATCAAAGCATATTCCTTTACCACTATGCCAAGCAGTAATTGAGCCACTACCATCTAGCTCCTCTTCATTTAAAGCCTTTGATGCCTTTTCTGAATCATACTGGATATTGGTACCTATCCATGTATATATCCTCTTGGCCTTACTTCTATCATCATCACAAAATTTTATTATTTCTTTAGCCTTATTATCGATTTCCTCATTAGATTGTATACCTTCTTCTAAGGTTACTCCATTATAATAGATAATATTATTAGCTGTAGAAATTGTGTTGTCATTCATCGGATACATATCAGTATTGAAACTACTATTGGTAAATATAATAGTTTTTATTTTATTATAGGATGAAAAATCACTAAATAAATCTATTTTATTATTGGCTCCTATGGTTCTATTGTAAGTAATTACACCAACAAAAACTATTAGTATAATTACTAATCCTTTAATAAACCCTAAAAATCCTGAAATAATGCATAAGGATATAGCCCTCTTTTCATTGCTTTTAAATGCTGAAATAACATGTTGAGATAATAGCTTTAACAATACATAAATAATATTCTGGCTAATACAGAAAAATATAATTAGTATAATGCTATTGGTATACTTTGTATTATATATAAAGGTCAAGTATTGCAATTTAAATCTTATAATTACAGTCATTACTAAATTTAAATTAACAATTACCAGAAAAAATGTCAGCAAAATAGAAAAATAATATAAAACTTTGTATACTGAATATTTCAAAGTTCTTTCTTCAAATGCTGTAAGTATACTTTCCCTTATACCATATAATACAATTATAGCACAAATAATATATGCTACTAACTCTCTCATAAAGGCTCCCTTCATAATTATTCTTAATTAACTATTCTCTTCACTACCCTAGAGACTAAATCATATCCATATCCTCTGCCCATTAAATATCTAGTAAGCTTTTGATATAATTTATATTTATCATTTTCCCTTTTACTTAGAACTTCGTACTTCTTTAATGCTAAATTATAAGCTATATCTTCTAAATCATCATTATTAACCTTATTTAGCTCTCTATAAATAAGCTCCTCACTTATTCCTTTTTGCATCAAACTATACTTTATCTTTTTTTCTCCTTGATTTCTTAATCTATCTTTTACATACATAGATACAAGTTTTTCATCATTTATTAAATTATATTCTTTTAAAAATGATAAAGTCCTATTAACAGTATTATTATCAAATTCCTTTTTTAATAATTTATCTTTTATTTCCTTTTCACTTTTATAAAACCTTTCAATTATTCTTATGGCAGCATTTTTACATTTAATATAATTATCTTCTTCAATAATCTTCTTTAATTTATCATAATCTACTGAATCTTTAACTTTTAATCCTTCTTTATATACAATTTCCATATCCACTGAAAAAGCATATTCTTCATCAATATATATATTAACTCTATTTTTATTACGATTTCCACATTCTATTTTTGTAATTATATTCATAATTATATCCACCTTTTAAGATTTTAATATATGAATAGTTGGATTTTTTAAGACTTTATTAGCTACCTCATAAATTTCATCACTTGTAATATTATTAATTCTCTCCATATCATGTAAAAACTCATAAATATCCTCATCTTCTATGGATTGATTTAAAATATAACTGCATAATTCAGAAGAATCATCTAAAGTTGAAATAACAGCTGTTTTATGAACCTTCTTCATTATATCAAGGTCCCTTTCTCCAATTTCTATCTTCTTCTTCTTAACCCCTTCTAAAATTTCATTTATTGCTTCTATTGTTTTATTAACATCTTCTTCAGCTACAGCGGTATAAATGTATAATGACTTTATATGATTGGTCATATCAAGATGTGAATATATATCATAGGCAAGCCCTCTAATTTCCCTTACTTCTCTAAATAAAAGTGAATTAGAACTTTCTCCTAATCTATGATTAAGTATTCTAAGTGGTAATTCTAAATCCTTTTCTAAATCGTAAAAAGTAAATAGATACATTATAGTACTTAATTCAATATTTTTCTTATAAGTTGTTTTCCTAATGGCCTTATTCTGCTCATCAAATATTTCTACTGCAACTAATTCTTTTGATTGCCAATGCCCAAAGTTTTCTTTTATTTTCTCTAAAGCTTCTTCATGCTCTAAAGATGAAACCATAGTTATTAATGTATTATTAGGTATATAGTGCTTTTCATAATAACTAATAATATCTTTTCTAGTAAATTTCTTTACATTCTTTTCTGTTCCTGCCACATCATATCTTAAACAGCTTTTTTCAAAGGCAATTTCATTAACTCTCTTAAAGCTTAAATCTTCTACACTATCCATACTTGCTTTCATTTCTGCAAGAATTACTCCTCTTTCTTTTTCTATCTCCTCTTTTAAAAATACAGAATTAGTAACCATATCTCCCAATAACTCTATTGCATTTCCCAATTCCTCTTCTAAGCAACTTATAGAGTAAACAGTAATGGAATAATCAGTGTATGCATTATATTCTCCGCCTAATGATTCTAAATCATCATTTAACTTTTCAAAACCTCTTTTAATTGTTCCTTTAAACATCATATGCTCAATAAAATGTGAAATCCCTTTTTCATCCTTACTTTCATTTAATGAGCCAACCTTTATTCCTACATTAATAGAAGATATTTGTGTATCCTTTTTTATTGTTAATACTTCTAACCCGTTTTCTAATTTGTGTTTTTTAACATCAAAATTTAATTTTATCATCTGATAATTTCCTTTCCCATCTCCTATAATTGTTTTAAATGCCTTTATGGACAGCTAAAATCCATTTTTAATCCACTTCTTTTTATAATAATATGTTTAAATATTAATTACAATAATATATTAACATGTTTTTATTTTTAAGTTTTTAGACTATAATTATTATTAAGTATATAATGGAGGACTTATTTATGAATAAAACAATACTTATTATTGAAGATGAAATTAGAATACGTTTTTTACTGAAAGATTATCTATTAAGTGAAGGATTTTCTGTGATTGAAGCCTGTGATGGTGAAGAAGGTCTTAAGGTTTTTAAAAATAATAATGTTGACCTTATCCTTTTAGATATAATGATGCCTAAAATTGATGGCCTAACTGTTCTTGAAAATATTAGAACAGTATCTGATATTCCAATAATTCTTCTTACTGCCAAAAGTCAGGAAGAAGATAAACTTTATGGCTATGATATAGGAGCTGATGATTATGTAACCAAACCTTTCTCTCCTAAAATTCTTGTAGCAAAAGTTAAAGCACTTTTAAAAAGAACTGCTGATCTTTGTGAAAATCAATCTTCTACAAAAAATTATAATGGTCTTACAATAAATAAGCTTTCTCATGAAATAAAAGTTAATAATGTTCAACTTGCCCTTTCACCAAAAGAGTACGAGCTTCTTGTTTATTTATCTGATAATATTGGCATTGCATTAACTAGAGATACTATTCTAGATAATGTTTGGGGAATAGACTATTATGGAGATCTTCGTACAGTAGATACAAATATTAAAAGGCTAAGAGAAAAACTTGGAGAAAAAGCAAATTACATTATAACTGTAAGAGGAAGTGGGTATAAATTTGATGTTAACCAATAGTAAAAGTATCAGCAAAAAATTATTTACCATAACCTTAGGGTTAATATTAGGAGTATTTTTTATAACTTTATTCTTTCAACTTGTTTTTTTTGAAGAATTTTATCTATATAAAAAGAAAGACTATCTTCTTAATCAAGCTAATGAATTTAGATATATGTATTCTTATCAAATACATAATAATGAGGTATTATCTGATGCACTAACAAATTATGAAGAAAAAAACTCTTCTAGAGTTGCTATTATTCCATTAAATAGAAATGATGTTGTTTATGTATCCAATAATCAAAATTCAGATAATACTTTTTCTACACTTACAAATTTTTGTGCTGAACTACTATATAATACTAAACTTATTAATACAGTATTAGATGAAAATGCACCCCTTGCTACTATTTTTACTAATCGCTCTAGCAATACAAAACAAATTGGTATTATTTCACCTATGTCATTACAAAATAACAATGATGCATTATTTATTTCTGTATCATCAATACAGCCAATAAAAGAAGCTAGTTCAGTTATAAAAACCTTTTACTTCTATATGCTGATTGGATTCATTATTGTTGCAACATTTCTTTCAATAGTTTATGCCAATCTTATAGCTAAACCATTGAAAAATTTAAATAATATTGCAAGGAAGATGTCAAACTTGGATTTCAGTGTAAAATGTAATGTATCCTCTGATGATGAAATTGGAAGCTTAGCAATGACACTGAACTTTCTATCAGCTAATTTAAAAAAATCTCTTGATGATTTAAAAGAGAAAAATATAAAATTAGAGGCTGACATAGAAAAAGAACGTGAACTTGAAACTATGCGTAAAGATTTTGTAGCCAGCGTAAGCCATGATTTAAAAACTCCTATTGGCATAATCAGTGGTTATGCCGAAGGATTAAAAGATGGTATTGTTTCTCCTGAAAATGCCCAAATATATCTTGAAACAATTATTGATGAAGCAGGAAAAATGAATACGCTAGTTACCAGTATGCTGGAGCTTTCAAAGTTAGAGTCAAATTCAATGCTTTTACAAATAGAAAGTTTTAATATAGTAAGACTGATAAGTGCTAAAGTTAAAAATCTTAACTTAGAGCTAAAAGAAAAAGACATTACAGTAAACTATATAGCTGTTCCTGACTTTGCTTATGTACAAGGTGATATCCTTAAAATTGAACAGGTAATTCAAAACCTAATTACCAACTCAATAAAATATACTCCCTGTGGAAATTATATAAATATAAGTATCATTGAAAATACTGATAACTTTGAAATATCTATTGAAAATACTGGTACTCATATTCCTGAAGAAGAACTTTCTAATATATTTATTAAGTTTTATAAACTTGATAAATCTGGTGATAGATCTACCAATAGCTTTGGGCTTGGACTTGCAATTGTTCAGAAAATTTTAGAACTTCATAATAGTGCTTATTCCATGACCAATAGCTTAAATGGAGTGTTATTTAAGTTTACCTTATCAAAGGCTAATGATAAACTTAACTAAAAATAAAAGATGCTAAAATCTTAAGCATCTTTTATTCTTCTATCAATCTTTTTAAATACAACTTCTTTTTTTAGCTCTAGTGTTTCACTATCTATTTCAACCTTGAAAATATCTGGACACTCTTCCTGACGCCATTTCTTCATATACTTTGCATTTATCTCAAATGAATAATAATATTTTTCATCATACCTATCTGAAAATTCATAAAATGTATTTTTACTATATCTATCAACCTTTAAATTTTCTTTTTTTATATTCCTGATAATAGGCATAAAAAACCTAAGAGGAATTTCATATTTAAAACTTCCCTTTATCTCCCTGCCTTCCATTAATGCTCGCTTTAAAAACCTTTCTTCTCTTTCATCAATCTTCTTAAAATGTAATTTGAAATTAGGCTCACCTTTTTTATTTTTGTCTATCTTTATTTTTATCATAATATTCCACCATATATTCCTACTATAATTTAAATAAATCCACCATCTATTCTTATTATTTGTCCAGTAAGATATTTACATTTATCCTCACATAAAAAGCTAACCACTCTTGCTACTTCATGAGCCTCACCGAATCTCATCATCGGTATTTCATTCTTTAAAACTTCCTTATCTTCACTATCAAGTACATTATTCATTTCCGTATTAATAACTCCTGGTGCTACTGAATTTACCCTTATATTAAATGAAGCCACTTCTTTTGCTAAAGCTTTAGTAAATAAATTAAGCCCTCCCTTAGTTGCTGAATATATAACTTCACATGATGCTCCTACTTCTCCCCAAACAGATGAAATATTTATTATATTACCACCATTTCTCATCATATTATTAATAGCTAGTTTAGAAAGATATATTGCTCCCATCAAGTTGGTGTTTACTAAATCATTTATTTCTTCTAAAGACATATCCATCAATAATCCAAACTTTGATATTCCTGCATTATTTACTAATACATCTAACTTACCAAAAGTCCCTATAACTTCATCAATAAGCTCTCTGCAATTGTTATAATTAGAAATATCTTTTTTAAAAAGCTTACCATAACCTCCATTCTTAATAACATTTTCCAATGTAGCCTTTGCTCCTTCATCATCTTTTGAGTAATTTATTGCTATTGCAGCTCCCTTTGATGCAAGTTCAATGGCAATAGCTCTGCCAATTCCTCTTGATGCACCTGTAACCAAAATAACTTTACCGCTTAAATTCATCTTCTGATTCTCCTTACATAATTTTATTTATTTTTTCTTTCTTCCTCTTCTGCTCTTCTTAACCTATCTCTTTCATTCCTTGCCCATAACAAATAGTTTTCAATGGATACAGGACCCCCAATAATTGCTTTCTTCACCCAAAGTATACCCGTCTCCTGAGCCTGTACGCTCCACTTCACCAAAGATATCTTTCCTCCTGAAATTTCAATGGCAGTTGCTGCATCTGGAAGTACACAACATCCATCATTAAAATATGGTGGTTCATGAATATCTGGAAAATAACTATTATGAGTATGCCCACATATAAGCATTTTACCATTTTCTTTAACCCATTGTTGTAATTTATTATCAATAAGTGTTCTTTTATTTTTACTTTTTGCTGAATTAGTTGGATCACGAAAACCTGCTATTCCATACATAAATTTCCAAATATATCTCACTAATATTTTGCTTATATCTTTAAATGTAGAATTAGTAATATCTATTTGATGTCCATGGGTTACAAGAAACTTTTCATTTAGTGGATTATATAAAAAATTAATTCCTTCATAAAATATATTATTATCTATAAATTCCATAAACTCATTGCCATATTTTGTGCCAATTTTATTTATACATTTTTCTTGCTTTAATTTAAAATTTTTTTTACTCTTTATTATATCATGATTTCCATATATAATAAAAATCCTATCTTTCTTGCTAAATTTATTAAATACTCTAAATACTGATTCATATGCATATGCTATTTCAGTAAAATCCCTATTTTTCCATAGTTCATCACCATCTCCCACTTCTACATAAATGAAATTATTTCTAAGATAATATCTAAGTGCTGTCAAATATATATTTCTATTATTTAATAAGGCATCGTAATATGTTCCATCACCACGATGCACATCTGACATAAAAACAATTTTATCCTCATCATTAAAAGGTATCGTAAAGGCATTATCATATAATCTACTTAAATCCTTTTTTGACATAATCCTACTCCTTTATATTTAACTTTAATTATTTTATGATTTTCCATTTCCATATTCCACATCATTTACAAGATTAATTTAACACCTATAAAAATTCTATAATTGCATAAAATATAATTAAATATTTGAATTCATTAGTATTTTTCATTCTAAAATGCTATAGAAAGGTTTGATATCTTTGAAAATTAGTTTATTAGTTAAATTAATCTCTTTCTTTTACTTGCTTTTAAATATGTGCTCCATTCCTTGCTACAGTTATAATATACCTAGAGATGATATTACTACCCTGGAGGACGAAAATAATCTCATTGAAGATAACAAAGATTTAAAGTCTCAGTTTAAACCCTTACTAGATAACTTATTTCTCAATAGAAATTCATCTATCTTATCTAATGATAGTGAAGGTTTAAAATCTTTTTATAATTTGGATAAAAAAACTGGTCAGTGGGCTTATGAAAATGAAATCAAGAAAATTAAATACTTTTCCAACTGGTGTGAAAAACAAGGAGCTAATTTTAGTAGGATTAATTCTATTGTGAATATAAGTAAAGCCATTGAAAAAGAGAAAAATTTATATGGAGTTATTTGTTATGTTTCCACAGAATTTTTCTACAAATATGAAGATGAGCCATGTATAGAAAATAGATTTAAACTAGGCACATGCCATTATTTGAATTTAAAAAAAAGTGATGATAACAGATTTATCATTGAAAAAGAATGGTATACAGACCCTTTAGCTGATTCACTAGATTTAAACAACATAAAATCTAATGAAATTAAAAATTACATTTTATCACATAAAGCACCTAAATATACACCTGATGAAAGAACAAAAAAAGCTATTGATTACGCCCATACTTATTGTGGTGTATCCGATGATGAAGAACATTTATTTAAGTATAATAAGAATTACAAAAACTTTAATCCTGATGGTGGTGATTGTGCTAACTTTGCTTCTCAAATACTATATGAGGGAGGAGAATTTAAGAAAAACTCTTCTTGGAGTTATTCTGGAAAGTCTGGTACTAAAGCTTGGGTTAATGCTCAGGAATTTAAAAATTACATGGTTAATAGCGGTAGAGCATCATATATTGCCAAAGGAAGCTATAATGATATCTATAAAGCAGCCTTTAATTTAAAGCCTGGAGATTTTGTAGGTTACGAAAAAAAAGGAAGAATTACACATATTTCTACAGTCACTGGATTAGATTCTAAAGGTTATCCTCTAGTTACATGTCATAATACTGATAGACTACTGGTTCCATATGATTTAGGATGGAGCAATGACAACATTAGATTTCATTTTTTAGATGTTCATTATTAATATTATAAAGGGAACAATATAAAAATTGCTCCCTTTTCACTTAATGATTAAAAAATTGAAAACTTAAGTATTACCATACCAAAAACAATTGCTATTACTGACATAAGCTTAATTAAAATATTTAAAGCTGGTCCTGAAGTATCTTTAAATGGGTCTCCTACTGTATCTCCTACTACTGTTGCCTTATGATTTTCTGAACCTTTTCCTCCAAAATTACCTGCTTCAATATATTTCTTAGCATTATCCCATGCTCCACCTGAGTTTGACATCATAACTGCTAAAACAAAACCACTGGTAGTTGATCCACCAAGCAAACCTGCCACCCCATTGGGCCCTAGGATAAGACCAACTGCAATTGGTGTAATAAGTGAAATGGCTGCAATTATTACAAGTTCCCTTAATGCTGATTTAGTACATATATCAACACATGATGCATAATCTGGATCTACTTTACCTTCCATTAATCCTTTGATTTCCTTAAACTGTCTTCTTACTTCAATAACAATCTTACTAGCAGCCCTACCAACTGCACTCATAGTGAAAGAAGAAAAGGCAAAAGTAACCATGGTACCTATAAGCAAACCTATTAAAACATTAGGGTTTAAAATTGAAAGGTCAAACTGAAAACTTAAATCAGGGTTACTTTCTACTAGTTGCTCTATTGAATCTTTATAAGCTGCTATAAAAGCAAGTGCTGTTAAGGCTGCAGAGCCAATGGCAAATCCTTTTCCTGTTGCTGCTGTAGTATTTCCTAAAGAATCTAGTGCATCTGTCCTTTCTCTTACAGATGGATCTAATCCTGCCATTTCAGCAATTCCTCCAGCGTTATCAGCTACAGGTCCATAAGCATCTGTGGCCAAAGTTATTCCTAAAGTTGAAAGCATTCCCACTGAGGAAATCCCAATACCATAAAGCCCTAAACTATAGCTATCAAGCCCTCCTGCCACCACATAACTTATAAGTATTGATAACCCTACTACTATTACTGGAAAAGCTGTGGATTTCATTCCTACAGATAATCCTGTAATAATTACTGTAGCTGAACCTGTTTCTGAGGATTCTGCAATAGCTCTAGTTGGTTTATAATTATCACTGGTATAGTATTCAGTTAAGAAGCCAATTAAAATACCTGCTATAAGTCCTGAAAGTATAGAAAAATATATGCCTATATATTTACTTCCTAAAACATTAGAAACTAAAAAATATGCTACAATTGCAATAATTATTGCAGAAGAATATGTCCCTCGTCTTAAAGCTGCAAGAAGTGATTTTTGAGACACATCTTCTTTTGCCTTAACAAAAAAAGTACCAATGATTGATGCTATGATTCCAATTGCTGCGATAATAAGAGGAAGTGCTACACCATTACCTTTAAGTCCTGCTGAAATAGCCAGTGCTGAGGAGCAAACTATTGCACCTAGATATGATTCAAATAAATCTGCTCCCATTCCAGCAACATCACCAACATTATCACCAACATTGTCTGCTATAACAGCTGGATTTCTTGGATCATCTTCTGGTATTCCTATTTCTACCTTTCCTACCAAGTCTGCACCTACATCAGCTGCCTTAGTAAATATACCTCCACCTACTCTGGCAAAAAGAGCCATGGCAGAGGCACCCATTCCAAATGTAAGCATTGTTGAAGCAATAGATGATGCATCACCATTATAATACCAATTTAAAATATAGTACCATGCACTTATATCTAAAAGTGCAAGCCCAACTACTACCAAACCCATTACTGCTCCACTAGAAAAGGCTACTCTTAGACCACTGTTCAAACTCTTAGTACAAGCATTAGCAGTTCTTGCATTAGAATTAGTAGCTATTTTCATTCCAAGATATCCACTAAGTGCAGAGAAAAATCCTCCTGTTATAAAGGCATATGGAATAAATATAGATACATAATCAAAATAAGAAAGAATTAAAAGCAAGACAAAAATTGCTGCAAAAAATTTACCTACAACAATATACTGCCTTTTTAAATAAGCATTTGCCCCCTTACGTATACTTTCTGCAATATGCTTCATACTGTCAGTGCCTTCATCTACTTTAAAAATTGTATAAGTAAAATATGCTGCAAATAATAATGCCACCGTTGCTCCTACAGGAGCTAAAACTATTAAATTCATATGATTCCTCCCATTTAAACTTTTTTACAATATAAATATATGTTTCATATTTCCTCATATTACATAGTTGGTAAAAAATATTACTTAACATTTATTTTGTATCACAAAAAAGCTACAGCACTAAATATTTAGTACTGTAGCAATAGCTATTTTAAAATCCTCTTCTTTTAGCTTCTTCTCCACTTTCATTTAAAGCTGGTTCTTGAACATTATTATTAAAGCTGTTTTTTGCATATTGATTTTGTCTCTTAGTTCCATTTCTTAAGTAATTTTCCTTGTTATATGTCCTCTTATTATCATTCTGCATTTTTCATCCCTCCTATATATTAAAAATGAGGATTTATTTCATCTCTTTGAATTCTCTTTAAATCCTTCAATCTTAAATGAGTTTCATCCATTATCTTTTCCCAGGGTTCGCCATCAACAATCATTCTCTTTGCTACTGTCTTTTGCAACGCAATGTCAATCTTTTTCACATCATCATCTCCTTGCTATCATAATAATTTTATTTTGCTTAATTTTCATATTTCTTATTCAATTATTAGATAGTTATGAATATACTTTAAAGAACACTTTTACCATATTAATTAAATTTAAGGAGGTGATACTATGGCAAAACAAAGAAGAGGAAAATATCTTAAAGCAACTACTCCTGACTGGAGAGGTACATGCCCTCTTTGTGGTAGAAAAAGAGTAAAACTTGCATGGACAGCTAATGATAGTGCTGGCAACAAGGTAAATGTATGTAAGCTATGTTTTACTAAAAACACTGATAAATAGCATATAACAAAACTTTTATATAGTAACTAAAAAGGGCTTGCTAAACAACAAGCTCCTTTTTTAATATCTCATTACCTATTACCATCTGCCCTATACTTATTCCTTCATCATTGGCAGGAATTTGTTCATTTATATAGACCTTAAAGCCTTTTTTAATTAATTTTTCATATATATTGATTAGTAGTATTTCATTTTGAAATACCCCACCGCTTAATACAACTGAAGATAAATGATATTCTTTTCTTAATATTTCACATAATACAGTGGTAAATTCAATAACAGTATTATGAAATCTCCTGGCTATAAGTTCTTTATCTATGCCATCTATTATATCAATTACTACAGATTTAATTATTGGCTTGCAATCGATTATATAGCTTCCTTCTTCCAAGCAAATATTATATTGATAAAATGACTCATCATCCTTGCAGGATATATTCTCTAAATCTATAGCTGCTTCTCCTTGAAATGTTATTTTATCGTCAAATCCTAATAATGCTGCAACTGCATCAAAGAGTCTTCCTATACTGCTAGCTTTAGGCGAATTGATATCCTTTTTTATTATCTCAGTAATAATTTTATGTTTCTTTTGTTGTAAATGCTTAGGCAAATAAACAGTATAATTTTCTTTAAAAGTATCATATAAATAACTTATGGCCATCTTCCACGGCTCTCTAATCGCGCCTTCGCCTCCTGGAAGGGCAATATAATTTATATGGGCAAGTCTTTTAAATCTTTCTCTATCACAAATAAAAAACTCTCCTCCCCATAGCTTTCCATCAGTGCCATAGCCTGTACCATCAAAAGCAACTCCTATTACCTCTTCCTCTAAAGAATGTTCTGCCATACATGATACTATATGTGCATGATGATGCTGTATTCCAATTTTCCTAATTTCTATTTCTTTTAATAGTTCATTTTGATAAAAATTCGGATGAAGATCATAAAAATAGCTTTTAGGATTAATCTTATAAATTTTTTTCATATGTTCTAATGAGTTTATATAATGCTGCCAAGTATTATAATTTACTAAATCACCAATATAATTACTTAAAAAAACATTTTCTCCATTAGCTATAGCAAATGTATTATTGCTATTAGATCCTAAGGCAATAGTATATGCCATATTTTTTATTTCCATTGCTTTAGGTGCATATCCACGGGCAATACGCATAACTCTTTCCTTGCCTAAAACTACTCTAGAAACAGCGTCATCTATGGGAATATAGATATCACGATTATTCATTAAATAAAAGTCTGCAATTCCTCTTAGTTTTTCTATTGCTTCATGATTTTTATACACCATAGGCTCACCATTTATATTAGCACTAGTCATTACTAATACATCAATATCCTCGCTAAATAAAATATGATGTACTGGCGTATATGGAAGCATTACACCTAATTTTCCATTTTGATAATTAGTAAGCTCCCTTGGTAAAAGAGAATTTCTTTTTTTATCTAAAAGTAAAATAGGTTTTTTATTACCAAGCAATATTCTTTCTTCCAATTCATTTACGTGACAATATTTTTTAACTGTCTCAATATCTCTCATCATTACAGCTAAAGGCTTACCAGGTCTTTTCTTTCTCTTCCTAATTTCATTTATAACTTTAGCACTTTTTGCAGCACAAGCTAGATGAAACCCACCAATTCCCTTAATAGCTACAATCTTACCATTCTTTATTTCTTTTGCAATATCCTTTATGGGATCTTTAGAGATAATTTCCTGTCCTTCTTTATCACAAATAAAGACTTTTGGACCACACTTAGAGCATCCATTGGGCTGAGCATGAAAACGCCTATCTATAGGATTAGTATACTCTACTCTACAAACAGTACACATTTCAAAAACACTCATGGTAGTATTACCTCTATCATAAGGAACTTTCTTAGTAATTGAAAATCTTGGTCCACAATTGGTGCAATTAGTAAAAGGATATCTATAGCGTCTATTATTTACATCACTGATATCTCTAAGACAATCATCACAAGTAGCTATATCTGGTGAAAGTAACGTTATTGCTTCTTCCTCTTCCACACTTTCAATTATTTTAAAATCCGTGTATCCCTCTATTTCCTTATCTATTATCTTTATATCTGTAACCTTAGATAAAACTGGTGGTTTTTCTCTTATTTCCTTAATAAAAGAAATTATATCTTCATGGTAACCTTCCACTTCAATAAAAACACCTTTACTAGTATTGTTTACAAAGCCCTTTAAATTATTTTTAAAGGCATTCTTATAGATAAATGGCCTAAAGCCAACTCCTTGTACTATTCCCTTTATAACAATCTTTTTAGCTATAATCATTTATACTATCCTCACTTTAATTTTTCAACTTCATATTATTCTCCATTTCTCAAATAATTAATTGCTCTTTGAGTATAAGAGAATAGATTTATTTATTTATTTTAGACTATTCTCCCAATAGACTAATAACATATAGATTATTCATCATATTTCTTCTTATTTTTAATTAATTATACCATATTTTACATTATTTTGTTGTAATTATAAAATACAAAACAAAAAAGACACTATATATGAAAGTCATTTTTCAGTTGACATTCATATGTAGTATCTTTTTGTTATCTGCTTCTTCTATTTTTTGCAGCCTGTCTTTCCTTAAAGCTTCCTCTTGATTTCTTAGGTGCTTTAGTATCTCTTGAATCTCTAGGATTTCTATTATCCCTTGTATCATTTGATTTTTTATTTTTTGAATTTTTTGAGTCTTTATAATTTTTAGAGTTTTTACTTCCTCTGCCGCTATTATCTTTAGACTTTCCTTTGCTCTTTCCTTTGTACCCTAAGCCATGAACATCCATATATCTTTGCTCTTTTGATCTTATTAAGCACTTAGGTCCATTACCAATTAAGTCTTCTCTTCCAGCCTTCATTAATGCATCATAAACTATATTATAATTTTTAGGATTACTGAATTGAAGAAGTGCTCTCTGCATAGCCTTTTCTTCCTTAGTTTTAGGTATATAAACTGGCTTCATAGTTATTGGATCAAGTCCTGTATAAAACATTGTTGTTGATAATGTTCCTGGTGTTGGGTAGAAATCTTGTACTTGCTCTGGTTGATACTTAATATCTCTTAAGTATTCAGCAAGGTTTATTGCTTCTTTTAATGTGCTACCTGGATGGCTTGACATTAAGTATGGAATTATATATTGTTTCTTTCCCAACTTTTCTGTTATCTTAAAGAACTTTTGTCTAAAATCTTCATATGTTCTACCAGCTGGTTTACCCATATATTTTAATACTTCTTCAGATACGTGTTCTGGAGCTACTTTTAACTGGCCACTAACATGATGTTCTACTAATTCTTTGAAGAATGTATCATCCTTATCTGCCATTACATAGTCATATCTGATACCTGAACGTACAAATACCTTTTTAACCTTTGGCAAACTTCTTACACTTCTAAGAACACTTAAAAATTCTTTATGATCAACTTCTAAGTTTCTACAAGGACTTGGACTTAAACATTGTTTAACCTTACATGCACCTATAGTTAATTGATGCTTACATGCTGGCTTTCTAAAGTTAGCTGTAGGACCTCCAACATCATGGATATATCCCTTAAAGTCTGGCATTTCTGTCATTTCTTTAGCTTCTTGAACTATAGACTCTTCACTTCTACTTTCTACAGCTCTTCCTTGGTGGAATGTGATGGCACAAAATGAACAATTTCCAAAACATCCTCTTGAACTCATAATACTGAACTTTACTTCTTCTAAAGCTGGAATTCCACCTGCTTCCTTATATGATGGATGATATTCTTTAGTATATGGAAGTGCATATACTGCATCAAGTTCTTCTCTATTTAAAATTACTTCTGGCTTGTTAACTACAAGTATCTTGTCGCCTTGATCTTGAACAATAGTTCTTCCTCTTATAGGATCTTGCTCTTGATATGTAACTTTAAAAGCCTGTGCATAAACTATTTTATCGGCAGTCACTTCTTTATATGATGGAATAACTATATGTTCTTCGTAAACTTCATCCATTGAGTCTACTAAATAACACGTTCCTGGCACGTGTCGTATGTACTTAGCATCAAAACCTTCATTCATGCATCTAGCTACTTCAACTATTTGCTTTTCACTCATTCCATAAATTAAAAGGTCTGCACCACTATCTATTAAGATTGATTTTCTAACTTTATCAGACCAATAATCATAATGAGCAAATCTTCTTAGGCTAGCTTCTACTCCACCTATACATATATTTATTTTGCCATAAGCCTCTCTAATCTTGTTACAATAAACAATAGTAGCTCTATCTGGTCTTAATCCCATTTCACCACCTGGTGAATAAAGATCCTTTTCTCTTCTTCTTTTACTTACAGTATAATGATTTACCATTGAATCCATATTTCCTGCATTAACAAGGAATCCTAGTCTTGGTTTACCAAGCTTCATAAAATCATCAGTGCTATGCCAATCTGGCTGTGCTATTATCCCTACTTTATAACCTTCATTTTCTAAAACTCTTGAAATGATAGCAGTACCAAAGCTATGATGGTCTACATATGCATCACCAGTTACAATAATAAAATCACACTGCTCCCAACCTCTTTCATTCATATCTTCTTTAGAAATAGGTAAAAATCTATTTTTATCCATTTAATCACATCTCTCATTTCTAATTTTTAATAAAAGTATCTCTAATACTTTATATAACTTATATTAATATACCATTTTATTTTGTTCTTGTTAATATGCAATATCTATTTACCTTCATTATTCATATAAAAAAACAAGAGATATTTATTAATCTCTTGTTTTTTACTAGAATGTAAGCGTATTATTTAAATAAGTATTGAGTTTTTTTAACATAAACATATTCTTATCTATATTTTCAAACATTGATAATATTTCATTTTTGTTTAAAGCCATATTTTCTTCCAAGTCATCGAGCATATTTTCCTTTTCATATTCATCTATTAACCCTTTACCAATCATATTTACATTTTTATAAAATTCTAATTCAAGAAATATTTTGCTGTTTTTATCATTGTATTTATTAATTAATTCTAAATACTTTTTAACTCCTTCAATTCCTAAATTACATTTTTCAACTCTACTTAAAAAATCATATTCCCTATTTACTCTTCTTAATAATTCTCTTTTATCAAAAACACTGGCTCTTTCCAAATACTCCATACACTCATATTTATCTAAAGCATCTAGAAATATTGTATTTTCATCTTTGCCAAATGCCTTTGTTATATATGTTGAAGGTATTACTACACATTTTAAGAAACTTATTAATTTTTCCACTTTTGCAAACGAATACCAATTACAATAATAATCATAACTATATTTATTTACTATACAAAACTTTATAACGTATGCATTAGGTTTAAGTGAGACATCATCTTGATTAGCCAAGAAGTTTTGCCAATAATAAATTAAATTATACCTTTTCACCAAATACCTCCTATACATTATTATTTTGGAAAATAATATTTATCTTATATTTTATCCTCTTTTTATATTTTTATTCCTATTTTTATGCTTTATGAAATAAATTTATCTTTTTATCATAACATTTTGATATTCATCTATTGCTTCAGATACACAATTCATAATCTTTTTTTGATAATTAGGATTAGATAGCATAGTATCTTCATTATAATTACTCATAAACCCCATCTCTAAAATTATAACTGGTACCTTAGACCAATTGAATCCTGTTATATCCTTTCTTTCAAATACTCCATTCACCTTAATATTTCCTTCTTTTAATTTTTCCTGTAGTATTGTAGCAAATGTATAACTATTTTCATATATCTCTTTTGTCCATTCACATTCTTTATTAGGCACAAGAATTGTAGCTCCAGTCTTACTGCTATCTAGTAAACTATCACAATGTATCCTGATGGCAATATCTGAATTATTTTCATTAGCTATCTCTGCACGTTCTATATTGCTAATATTTACATTGTTATTATCCCTTGTCATTATTACATTATAACTTTTATTATTAAGCATTTCTCTTAATAATAATGCTGCTTCCAAATTTACTTCATACTCATTCTTCTTAGTGGCAACTCCTTTTGTACCTGCTGACACTCTAGCTTTCTTTGTACTGCTTCCAGGTGCCACTGGCTCCCCCCTAGAATCATATTTAGCTTGATGACCTGGATCAATACATACTTTAAAATTATTATTAACATTTTCATTAGAAGCTTCTGCAGGCTCATAGGCATATGTAAAAAGAGAGCTAGTACTTACTATAACCAAAGCCAAAACTATTATGAGTTTCATAAGATTTTTTATGCATACTCCATTTCCTTCTCCCCTAATTATCCAATACATCACTTATACCTCCTTAATTTTTTCAAAATCCTCTACTTATTACATAGTTTCAACAAAATATGTTTTTTTATACTTTTTTCTTTCGTTCCATTGACATTTTCCATAAAAATAGACATAAACTAAATTTTAGCTTATGTCTATTTTGAGTAAATTATTCTATTACTAGTTCTACTGGACAATGATCTGAGCCAAGAACTTCTGTGTGTATATCTGCTGAAACCAATCTATCCTTCATATCTTCTGATACTAGGAAATAATCAATTCTCCATCCAGCATTATTCTTTCTTGAATTAAACCTATATGACCACCAAGAATAAATCCCTGTAACATCTGGCTTAAAATATCTGAATGTATCAATAAAGCCTGCCTTTAATAAATCAGTAAGCTTTTCTCTTTCTTCATCTGTAAATCCTGCATTTTTTCGGTTAGTCTTAGGATTCTTTAAGTCTATTTCCTTATGTGCTACATTTAAATCTCCACATACGATTACTGACTTCTTTTTTGAAAGTTCTTTTAAATACTCTTTAAAATCATCTTCCCACTTCATTCTATAATCAAGTCTAGCCAGTTCATTTTGTGAATTAGGAGTATAAACAGTTATAACATATTCATCTTCAAACTCTAAGGTAATTACCCTACCTTCATGATCATGTTCTTCAATTCCAAGACCATATTTTACACTTAAAGGTTTTTTCTTTGTAAATATTGCTGTTCCTGAATATCCTTTTTTCTCTGCATAATTCCAATATTGCTCATAACCTGGAAGATCTAGTTCTATTTGACCTTCCTGAAGCTTACTTTCTTGAATACAGAACACATCTGCATTAACACTATTAAAATATTCTAAAAATCCCTTTTGTACACATGCTCTTAATCCATTTACATTCCAAGAAATTAATTTCATTGTTTCCTCCTATGCTTATATCATTATTAATATAAAGGGTGCTTACTGCATAATGCTTTTACTCTATTTTTTAATGATGATAAGTCTTCATCCTTATTTTCTATTGCATCATTTATTAAAGCTGCCACTTCTTTCATATCCTCTTCATCAAAGCCTCTAGTTGTTACAGCTGCTGTTCCTATTCTTATACCTGAAGTAACAAATGGACTCTTTGTTTCATTTGGCACAGTATTCTTATTCACTGTTATTCCAATACTATCTAAACGCTTTTCTGCATCTTTTCCTGTTATATCCTTATTGTTTAAATCAATAAGAATTAAGTGGTTATCACTTCCATTAGATACTAATTTAAAATCATATTTTACTAATTCTTCTGCTAATACCTTACAGTTTTTCACTACTCTATCTATATATTCCTTAAATTCTGGCTGAAGTGCTTCTTTGAAGCATACCGCTTTTGCAGCTATAGTATGCATTAACGGTCCCCCTTGAATACCTGGGAAAATATTTTTATCTAATGCTTTTGCATACTTTTCCTTACATAATATAAGTCCACCTCTAGGTCCTCTCAGTGTCTTATGAGTTGTTGAAGTAACAAAATCTGCATATGGTACTGGTGAAGGATGTGCTCCTGTTGCTACAAGTCCTGCTATATGGGCCATATCAACCATAAAATATGCTGCTACTTCATCACAGATTTCCTTTAACTTTTTAAAATCTATTATCCTAGAATATGCGCTGGCTCCTGCTACTATAAGTTTAGGTTTATATTCTAATGCTAGCCTCCTTACTTCCTCATAATCTATCCTTTCAGTTTCCTTATTAACTCCATAAGAAACAAAGTTATATAATCTCCCTGAGAAGTTAACAGCTGAACCATGAGTAAGGTGTCCACCATGGCTTAAGTTCATTCCTAATACAGTATCCCCTGGCTGCAATATTGTAAAGTATACTGCCATATTTGCTTGTGACCCTGAATGTGGTTGTACATTTGCATGTTCTGCTCCAAAAAGCTTTTTAACTCTTTCTCTCGCTAGTTCCTCAACTTCATCAACTACTTGACAACCGCCATAATAACGTTTACTTGGATACCCTTCTGCATATTTGTTTGTTAAATATGATCCCATTGCTTCCATTACTGCCTCTGATGCAAAATTTTCTGATGCAATAAGCTCAATACCATCTTGCTCTCTTTCTAGTTCTTTTTCAACTAAACTATAAATCTCTTCATCAACTTTTACTAAATTTTTAAAATCCATATTTTCACCCCATTTTTTATATTTTATTAAAATTATAAATATAATCAATAATATATTCAACTATATTTTTATATATATTACCTATTTATTTTATATGTTATAATACATATAGTTATAAAAAAACAATAGGAGATAAAACCATGAACGAAATTTTACAAGTTGCAACATTTGCAGGTCAAATTATTTTGGAAAGTGGCGGAGAAACTTATCGTGTAGAAGATACTATTTTGAGAATTTGCAAAACCTTTGGAGCGGAACAAGCAGAAAGCTTTGTTACTCCTACTGGAATAATGACCTCTATATTACATAAAGGAGAAATATACTCCTTAACTAAAAGAGTGGTCAGCAGAACAGTTGATTTGAACAAAATAGATAAGGTAAATGACTTGTCTAGAAATATTCTAAGTAGAAATCTAACTGTTGATCAATTTAAAGAAGAGCTCATAAAAATAAATGAAGGGGAAAGATATTCATCTATGGTGACATTATTCTTTTCGGCTTTTGGTGCTGGCTCATGTGCAATCCTTTTTGGTGGCACAATAAAAGATATGTTTTCAGCCTTTATTATAGGGCTATTAATTAGGCTTATTACTCTAAAAGGCAACGAACTTAGAATAAACTTTTTCTTTATTAATGTAATTTCAGGTGCCCTTACTGCCATTTTAGCAGTAATTCTACAAAAGCTTGGTCTTGCTAGTGGTATACATCAAACTATCATTGGCTCTATAATGCTTCTAGTGCCTGGTCTTGCCATTACTAATGCCATAAGGGATACTATAGCAGGTGATTTGGTTTCTGGCCTTACACGAGCAGCTGAAGCATTTTTCATTGCTATTTCTATTGCAGTAGGTACAGGTGCAGGTTTAAGTATTTGTATGAGAGTTCTAGGAGGTATTTAATATGTTATTACGTATGTCTTTTGTTTCATTTATAATAACCTTTGGTTTTGGAATACTTTTTAATATAAAAGGTAAAAAGCTTCTTTTTGCCGCCTTAGGAGGAGGACTAAGCTGGTATTGCTATTCCTTACCGCTATCACTAGGCCTAAGCGAAGTTTCCTCATTATTCATTTCAGCTTTAGTATTTAGTACATATAGCGAAGTTTTAGCTAGAATCTTTAAAACTCCGGTTACTTCTTTTGTAATTTGTGCGTTATTTCCGTTAGTTCCTGGAAGCGGCATGTACTATACAATGCTTGCTACCATTAATGGTGACCTACAAAATGCTGTTCATTTAGGAATAAATACCTTAGCTAATGCTGGTACTCTTGCTTTAGGTGTAATTTTTATATCCACCATTACTTCACTTATTTTCAGAGTTAAAAGAAATCATTCCAGTAAGCGCTTTAATCAGCAATAAGCATTAATGATTTAATAATATAAAATAATGATGAACTATATTTATATAATTCATCATTATTTTATAAATGTATTTATAGTTTTAACGAGCTTTTTTATTCTCGCTTCTTCAATACTATCTTTTTCAACACCCATACAATTATTTGCATAATGCTCTATCATCATACTACCAACTTTATTAATAGCAGATCTTATAGCTGAAATCTGAATAAGTATATCATCACAACAAGCATCCTTTTCTACCATACCTTGTATTCCCTTAACCTGCCCCTCAATTCTCTTAAGTCTGTTGGAAATATCTTTTCTATATTTATCATTATCCATTTTCTTTCACTCCTACACTTAACTATATAGGTTATATTGTATCATTTTTTATTAAATTTACAAATCAATAAAAAATCAATTAATAAATATAGCCCTAGATTTTCTAGGGCCATGGTCAAAAAAACATATTATTTTTTTTTAGTTAATTTCTTATATATTTTAGCATCGGTAATTAAATCTTTAAAGTCTTCTGCCATTTCAACTAATACATTACTTTTTTTCATGTTCTTCTTCATGGCTTTCTTCATCTTATTCATAGAATTGTTCTTCATTATAATCCCTCCTAAGTTTTAGCATAAAAAAGCTTATTAATATTTTTTGCAAATATATTATTTTTATGCTTAAGGATAAAATAAAGAAGCTATGCCTTTAAAGCAATAGCTCCGTTTAAAATTATTCTTCTTTTTTAGCGATTACTAATCCTAATTCTTCAATTTGCTTTTCATCAACTACGTTTGGTGCCTCACTTAAATAACAGAAGGCATTTTGGTTTTTAGGGAAAGCAATAACATCCTTAATATTTTCAGTTCCAGCTAAGAACATTATCATTCTATCTAAACCAAATGCTAATCCACCGTGTGGTGGTGCTCCAAATTTAAGTGCTTGTAATAAGAATCCAAATGATTCCCAAGCTCTTTCTTCAGTGAATCCTAATGCTTTAAGCATTCTTTCTTGGATGGCAGAATCATGAATTCTGATAGACCCTCCACCTAGTTCTTCACCATTTAATACTAAATCATAAGCTTTAGCTCTAACTCTAGCTGGATCAGATTCAACAAATTCTAAATCTTCATCCATTGGTGATGTAAATGGATGGTGACAAGCTTTAAATCTTTCTTCTTCTTCACTGTATTCAAAGAATGGGAATTCAGTAACCCAAGTAAAGTTAAATTCATTTTTATCTTTTATTAAATCAAATTGCTTAGCAAGTTCTAATCTTAATGCACCTAAACTTTGTAATACAACAGAATCTTTATCTGCAACGATGAATATTGCATCACCAGTTTCAGCTCCTATAGTTTTAACTATGTTTTCTGTTACCTCATCTGTTAAGAATTTAGCTAAAGAAGATTTAACTCCCTCTTCTTTTAATTGAATCCATGCAAGACCTTTTGCTCTATAAGTCTTAACAAATTCTCCTAATTTATCAATTGGTTTTCTTCCAAGTGATGCTCCACCTTTTAAGCATAATGCTCTAATAGAACCACCATTTTCTATAGCTGATTTAAACACTACAAAGTCCATATCTTTAACAGCTTCAGTAATATTTGTAATTTCCATACCAAATCTTAAATCTGGTTTATCACTACCGTATTTCTCCATAGCTTCATTAAATGTCATTCTCTTTATTGGTAATTGTACATCTACTCCTACTACTTCCTTAAATACTCTAGCAATTAAACCTTCATTTAATGCCATTACATCATCTTGCTCTACAAAGCTTAATTCCATATCTACTTGAGTAAATTCTGGTTGTCTGTTAGCTCTTAAATCTTCATCTCTAAAGCATTTAGCTATTTGATAATATCTATCAAAGCCAGACATCATCAATAATTGCTTATACAATTGTGGTGATTGTGGAAGTGCATAAAATTTTCCTTGATAGTTTCTTGATGGTACTAAATAATCTCTTGCACCTTCTGGTGTTGATTTTCCTAAAACTGGAGTTTCAACATCTAAGAAATTATTTTCTTCTAAATAATCTCTTATTACCTTAGTAGTTTTGCTTCTTATAGCAAATATTTTATGCATATCAGGCCTTCTAAGATCTAAATATCTATATTTCAATCTTATATTCTCTGCTGCATCTAAATCTTCTTTTATATATATAGGTGGAGTATCTGATTCTGAAAGAATTTTTATTTCTTCACATAATAACTCAACCATTCCTGTTGGCATATTTTCATTAGGAGATTGTCTCTTAACAACTTCTCCAGTAACAGCTATACAGTATTCTGGTCTAACGCTTTTAGCTTTTTCAAAGCTTTCAACATTTATTTCCTCACCAAAAACAATTTGCATTATTCCAGTTCTATCTCTAAGGTCTATAAATTCAAGACCTCCAAGCTTTCTATTTCTTTGAACCCATCCCATAAGAGTAATCTTACTTCCTATGTTTGCTTCTCTAGGTTCACCACACATCATAGTTCTTTTTAAGCCACCTAGTGCCTCACCCATTATAAACTCCTCCTAACTATTTAGTATTGCTACTATTTCTTCTATATTGTTTAAATTCACTTCAAACTGCTCACCATCACTCATTCTCTTAAGCTTTGCATTTCCAGTTTGAAGCTCATCATCACCTAAAACTACAGTAAACTTAGCTCCAATTTTATTAGCGTACTTCATTTCTGCCTTTAAGCTTCTTCCCATATGATTTATTTCAGTTTTTATACCTCTAGTTCTTAAAGTATTTGCCAGCTTAAATGATGCAAGCTTTCCTTCTTCTCCTCTAGCTCCTACATATAAATCATATAATCCTTCACTTGGAATTTCAATACCTTCATTTTTAAGTGTAAGTAGAAGTCTCTCTATTCCAAGACCAAAGCCTACTGCCGGCATTTCTGGACCACCAAGTTGCTCTATAAGTCTATCATATCTTCCTCCACCACAAACAGTAAAATCATCATTTAATATTTCAAAAATAGTCTTTGTATAGTAATCTAATCCTCTAACTATTCCTGGATCTACTGTATACGGTATATTTAATATATCTAAATATTTCTTAACTTCAGCAAAGTGACTATCACATTCTTCACACATATAATCTAATATTATCGGTGCATTTTTTGTAATTTCACCACAATTTTTGTTCTTACAGTCTAAAATTCTCATTGGATTTTTGTCAAATCTACTTTGACACAATCCACATAAATCATCATAGTTTTCTTCTAAGAATTTCTTTAATGCTTCATTATACTTAGGTCTACAGTTAGGACATCCTAAGTTATTTATGTTTAAGCTTAGGCTTTTTAAACCAAGGCTCTTTAAAAATTCCATGGCAAAAGCTATTACTTCAGCATCCATTGATGGCTCTTTAGAACCAAAAACTTCTGTTCCAAATTGGTGGAACTGTCTTAGTCTTCCCTTTTGCACATTTTCATATCTGAAGCATGGTATTGCATAATAAAGCTTTGTAGGCTGTGCCTCATTAAATAGTCTATTTTCAATAAATGCTCTTACTACTGGCGAAGTACCTTCTGGTTTTAAAGTAATACTTCTATTTCCTTTATCATTGAAAGTATACATTTCCTTTTGTACTATATCAGTTGTATCTCCTACACCTCTTAAAAATAAATCAGTATGCTCAAACATTGGCGTTCTGATTTCTCTCATCCCATAAAACTTTGCTATTTCTCTAAATTTATTTTCAACAAAATGCCATTTATACGCATCTTGTGGTAACATATCCTTGGTACCTTTTGGTGCTTGAACTTCCATTTACACTATTCCTCCTTTTATCATATCTACACACTGTGTATATGTTTTTGTCCATAAAAAATCCTCTTATTATTTATATAGGCTATCTAATAACTTAATTTTACCTTCAATCATTTCATCAATTCTACTAATATATTCTCTAAGATCCTTTGCATTACCAAACCTTTCAATTCTATCTTCTTTTAAAAATACAGCTTTAGTAACAGCATCTGCTCCTAGTGCTATGATTGTTTGTTTATCTTCAATCATTTGAATATTATAAATACATTCCTTTCCCTTTTTAGAATACCCTAAATTCTCCATGTTACCTATCATATTTTTTTGTCTATACATATAATATGGCTTTAATCCTAGCTCTGAAGCTAAAATTCTACTTTCTTCATACATATCTGCCAGTTCCTTTTGCTTTTTCACTTGGATACCCTTTTTAAGTATGAAGTTTTCATAAAGAATTGATGCTCTTTTTAATGATAGTCCATGTACTGTAAGACTATCTGGATGAAGCTTAAGTATTTCATCCTTAGTATGCTTAACTTCTTTGATACCTTCTCCTGGAAGTCCTATAATCATATCCATATTTATATCATCAAAGCCCATTTCTCTAGCCATATTGAACTTCTCAATAACACTAGCAGAGTCATGTCCCCTTCCAATCATCTTTAATGTATCGTCATTCATTGTTTGAGGATTAATGCTTATTCTTGTAACATTAAATTTTTTCATTGTTAAAAGTTTTTCTCTTGTTATACTATCAGGTCTTCCACATTCCACAGTAAATTCCACAAGTTTCTTATCTTTCACAAAAGCATCATAAACTTCTGACATTATTTCTTCAAACTCATCATTATTTACTGCAGTAGGAGTACCTCCACCAAAGTATACTGATTCAATTGCTAACCCTTTAAGATTAACATATTCTTTCATTGCTCTTATTTCTTTTGTAATCGCTTCTAGATATGGATTTACCATCTTTTTGTTGCCCATTATTGGGTTAGCTGCAAATGAACAATAGAAGCATCTTGTAGGGCAAAATGCCATCCCAACATAAATAGCTATTTTCTTTTCATCTTTATTTACGAAACTTTCCTCCGCTTTAGCCACTTCAATACATAGCTCTGCTTTTTCTCTTGCTGCTAAATGTTTTTCCTTGAAAATATCTATTATTTCTTCATTGCTTTTTCCTTCATTTAAGTATTTTAAAGCAATTTTAGATGGCCTAATTCCTACAAGTATTCCCCAAGGATATTCTTCGCCTGTAATATCCTTTAAAGATTCAAATACTACCTTTTTAATATCTTCTTTTATATTTTCACCAATTAATCTTTCCTTACAGTATTCCTTAAAAGCAAAGACTATTTTATTTTCTTCAATATTAATTATATATTCACCATCTTCCACAAATTTCAGCTCATCTAAGGCAAAATATATATTAAACATTTGATAAACATCATATCTATATTTATGGTCATTTAACGTTATTTTAATTTCCATTTCTTCTCCTTTGTTTAAAACAAATCATCTTGTAAAAAAGGGTTTCTCATTGCTTCATACATTAAAGTTGAACTTGGTCCATGTCCTGGATATATATTTATTTTTTTATCAAGTATCATAAGCTTTTCATTTATACTGTTAATAAGCTCAGCATGGTTTCCTCCATAAAAATCACTTCTTCCAACAGCTCCTTGGAACAATGTATCACCAGTAAATAGTTCATTATCTATTAGGAAGCACATTCCTCCTAAAGTGTGTCCTGGAGTGTGGATACATTTGATTTTCAATCCTGCAATTGCCAATTCATCTCCATCTTTTATAAAATCATAACACTCTGGTAATTTACCAAACACAGTATTATCATTTTGCATACAAAGGATTTCCTTTTCATTTATATAAACAGGCACATTGAATTTATTTTTTAAATCAACAACTGCCCCTACGTGGTCTGCATGACCATGAGTTAATAAAATCGCTTTTAAGCTACAACCTAGTCTTTCTATATTGGCAATAAGTCTCTCTCCTTCATCACCTGGATCAACAGTAACAGCTTCGTTTACTTCTTCATTTATTATTATATAGCAATTCTCCTGAAGCATCCCTACAGGAAAAGTCTTAATTATCATACAAAACACCATCCCTTTTACTAAAAGTTCTTTTTGCTATCTAATAGTATAGTAACAGGTCCATCATTTTGAATGTCAACTTTCATATCAGCTCCAAAAATTCCTGTTTCAACTTTTATACCATATTCTTTAAGCATTAAAATAAATTTATCATATAATTTTTTTGATTCTTCTCCACCTAAAGCAGCCATAAAATTAGGTCTTCTACCTTTTCTACAGTCTCCATATAAGGTAAATTGTGAAATCACAAGCATTTCTCCACCAATATCCATTAAAGATTTATTCATCTTAAAGTTTTCATCTTCAAAAATCCTTAAATTTATTATTTTATCTTTGATATATTTTAAATCTACTTCATTGTCATCACAACTTATTCCAATAAGCACATTGATTCCCTTATTAATAGATCCTACAATTTTTCCGTCCACCACTACTTTAGAACTTGTAACTCTTTGTACTACTGCTCTCATATTTTTCTTCCTTTAATTATTTACTCTATATACATCAATAACGCCTTTAAGATGCCTTATCTTTCTCATAAGATTCTTTAAAATATCCACTGAATCTATTTTAACTTTTATATTAACATATGCTATTCTACCTTTAGCTGATTTTGCATTTACAGCATTAAGTTGAAGATTAAGCTCTGATATTACTCCCATTATATCAGTAAGTAATTCACCTATATCCTCAGCCTTAACTTGTATTTCAGCAATATAAGCTCTTCCATTTGAACTGCCCCAAGAAACATCGACTACTTTAGCTCCATCTTCCATGATCAAGCTTTTTAAATTTCCACAATCTGCTCTATGTACAGAAACCCCTCTTCCCTTGGTAATATACCCCATTATATCATCACCTGGAACTGGATTACAGCATTTCGCAAATCTTATCATTATATTGTCAACACCTTTTACGGTAATTCCTACTGTATTATCAACAGTTTTTCTTTTTGCCTTAAAAATATTTTCCTCAATAATTTTGTTTGTATTTTCCTCAATAACCTTTTCATCTTTACTTTTATTTTCATCTTTTAGCTTCCATATAAAAGACGATGCTGAAATTGCTCCAAGACCTATCAAAGCATATAAGTCATCCATACAATTAATATTATTTCTCTTAACAAACTTTTCATAAGTTTCCCCTTTTGCAATATCTACAAAATGAACACCTTGTTTCTTAAGTTCTTTTTCAAATACTTCTTTTCCTTTACTGATGTTTTCTTCCTTCTTAGACTTTTTAAACCAAGATCTTATCTTACTTTTAGCCTGATTACTTTTAGCAATATTAAGCCAATCTATATTAGGGCCTTTTGCATTATTTGACGTTAATACTTCAACAATTTCTCCAGTTTTAAGCTTATAATCTAAAGGTACTATTTTACCATTAACTTTTGCCCCTACACATTTATTACCTATATCAGTATGTATTCTATAAGCAAAATCAATTGGTGTTGCTCCATTTGGCAAATCAATAACTACACCTTTGGGAGTAAATAAAAAGATTTCATCAGTAAATAAATCTATTTTAAACCCTTCAATAAATTCCTCTGCATCTGCTGTTTCTTTTTGGAATTCAAGCATATCTCTAAGCCATACTAGCTTGCTCTCAAAGTTCTTTTCCTTAGTTTCACTATTGTTATCGCCTTCTTTATATTTCCAGTGTGCAGCAATACCATATTCTGCTGTTCTATGCATTTCAAAAGTTCTTATTTGAATTTCAAATGTCTTTCCTTGTGGACCAATTACTGTTGTATGAAGTGATTGATACATATTAGGTTTAGGCATTGCTATATAATCCTTAAATCTTCCTGGAATAGGCTTATAAATTGTATGGACTATACCTAAGACTTCATAACAATCTTTCACAGTGTTTACAAGAACTCTTATGGCTGTCAAATCAAATATTTGCTCTATGCTCTTATTTTTATTGACCATTTTCTTATATATACTGAAAAAGTGCTTTGGTCTACCATCAATATCTGAGTCAATTCCAGCTTCTTCAAGCTTATTATACATCTCTTCAATAATATTTTTAATGTATATTTCTCTTTCTGCTCTTTTTTCTGCAACTTGCTTAACTAAGTCATAATATTCTTCTTCATGAATGTATCTAAAAGATAAATCTTCTAGTTCCCACTTAATCTTAGAAATTCCTAGTCTGTGTGCAAGTGGTGCATAAATATCTAACGTTTCCATAGCAGTTTTCTTTTGTTTTTCTTTTTTCCTATACTTAAGTGTTCGCATATTATGTAGTCTATCAGCCAATTTGATTATTATTACTCTAATATCATCAGCCATAGCAAGAAGCATCTTTCTAAAATTATCTGCTTGCTGTTCTTCTTTAGACTTATATTCCATCTTAGTTATTTTAGTTACTCCACTAACTAAATTAGCTACTTCTTCACCAAATATTTTTTTTATATCATCATAAGTATATTCAGTGTCTTCGATAACATCATGTAAAAGCCCTGCTACAATAGTACTTGTATCCATTCCTAATTCTGCCAAAATAGTAGCAACTTCTATTGGATGTATTATGTATGGCTCACCAGAATCTCTCTTTTGTTCCTTATGGGCTTCAAAAGCTAAATTAAAAGCTTTATTTACCATATCCATATTAATATTTACACAGTTTTCTTTAATTTTTTTTACTAACATCTCTAACATTAAGATTTATCTCCTTAAGATAAATTTATTACTCTAAAGTCAATGGCTGGTTAACTAACCAGCCATTTTTTTATTAATATTATATATTATAATTCATTTATTTTCAATAAAATTACACATCATATTGTACTAATGACATAATTTCATAACCTTCTAATTTATCTCTACCTCTTAATTCAGTAAGTTCAATAGCAAAATCTAGTGCTACAACTTCAGCCCCTACTTTTTCAACAAGCTTAGCAACTGCATCAACAGTTCCTCCTGTAGCTAATAAATCATCAACTATAGCTACCCTTTGCCCTTTTTTTATAGCATCTTTATGAATTTCTAAGACGTCAACACCATATTCTAATGAATAATCCACAGAAACTGTTTCTGCTGGTAATTTTCCTTTCTTTCTTACAGGAACAAATCCTACACCTAAAGCATATGCTACAGGCACTCCAAAGATAAACCCTCTAGCTTCTGGTCCTAATATTACATCTACATTTTTATCTCTTAAATGTTCTGCTATTCTATCTATTGATTCTTTAAATGCTTCTCCATCAGCTACTAAAGTAGTAATATCCTTAAAACTTATTCCTTCTTTAGGAAACCCTTCAATGACTCTTATCTTTTCTTTAAGATCCATATAATCTTCCTCCAATATCACTAATATTTATATATACATAATTATATATTCTCTCTGGATTTATTTAAATACTTTGTAATTTGTTGTGCTCGTTCCTTTTTATTTGTTATTAATAATTCAATTATAATACGAGCATTATCCATCATTGTAACTACATTTATTGTTGGTGTAATTACATCCGTTATCTTACAAATAAATTCATCATCTATTTCAACAGTATCATATGCATCCATTATTGCTCTTAACCCATAGTTATTGGTATTTATTAAAAATTTCTTTCCTTCTTTTAATATTACACCATTTTCACCCTTCAATGGTACATTAGCCCATTTTTCTCCAATCAAAATCAAATCTAAATACTTATTTATACTTTTTATATTATAATAAATTGCAATAGCCTGCATTAATTTGAATGTTAGTCCACTTATAGATAAATTTTTATATCTATATTGACATCCTTTTTGACATGGATTTATATATATGTATTCTTTATCAGTATTTATATTTTTATTCTCAATTGAAATAATATCAATTCCAAGATTTTTGCATAATTCTTCTTCTTCTTTTGAATTTAAATCTATTCCTAAATTTATAAGTAACTCTCCACCTAAAAAATGAACATTATTCACTATATCTTGACAATTGATTTTTGAATTTCCCGAAGAATCATCATGGACTACATATTCAATATCTGCATTTAAATATTTCAAAACCAGTATAAGGGATGAAATAGCACATAATCCATCTACATTCGGTATCCCATATAAAACAATTTTTTCTCTAGTATTTATTGCTGATACCATTCGCTCAATTGCTCTATTCATATCTTTAAGTAAAAAGGGATTATATCCACTTATGTAATTTGGACTATATATACTTTCCCAAAACTTACGCATGACAAACTCCTCCACAATATTTAAGAAAACAGTTATATTATAATGTATATTAATGAACTTTACAAATGTTTTATATAAAAAAATAATTTTTTCCCAACTTTCTTACTTATATACTATTTATCTACTATTTTCGCAATAAAAGCAGCCATTCATTTGAACGACTGCTTTTTGTAAATTACCTTAAGTTACTTTTGCTGCATTATGCTTATTCTTTTTTTCCTTAATTAATACCCATAATGGTGATGCTATAAATATTGATGAATATGCTCCTACTGCAATACCAATAAATAATGGGAAAGCAAATTCTCTTACACTTGGCACAAATACATTTACAGCACCAATTATTACTAATGTTGTTAAAGATGTATTAATTGATCTAGATAAAGTTTGATTAATACTCTTATCAGCTATTTCAGTGTAGTTTGATCTTCTCATACCTTTTGAGTTTTCTCTTATTCTATCAAATACAACAATTGTATCATTGATTGAATAACCTACAATTGTAAGCATCGCTGCAATAAATGGAGTATTTACATTTATATCGAAAACTAAATATACAGTTAGTGTTACAAGAACGTCATGTAATAAAGCGATGATTGCTGCAACACCAAAAGCAAGTTGGAATCTTATAGCTATATAAATAAGCATTGCTATACATGATATTCCAACTGCAATTAATGATTTTCTAGTAAGTTCCTTACCAACAGCACCCCCTATTTGATTTTGCTCTACCAATGCTGTATCATCAAGTCCAAAAGTTTCTTTAATTTCTTTTAAAAGTTCCGAAGTTGTTGTTTCATCTAATGCTGTTGATTTTATTTCATACTGAGTATTATTAACAATTTTACAAGATGCGGATGAATCATATTTTTTTATGATTTCATCCAGTGCTGCTGTATCAAGCTTTTCCCCAAGCTCTATCTGTAGCTTAGTTCCTCCTTTAAAATCTATTCCAAAATTTAACCCTCTAGTGAATAATAAAACTAATCCTAATAATATTACTGTAAGGGATATTGAAAACCATATTTTCTTCTTTTCTACAATTTTTATCATTTTCTTACCCCCTCTTTACTCTAAAGTGAGCTGGAGTTTTTAACAATCCCATGTTAACTCCTAATTTCATTAATGTCTTTGTTACAACTAACGCTGTAAACATACTTACCACTATACCAATCATTAATGTAACTGCAAATCCTTTTACAGTTCCAGTTCCCATATAGTAAAGAACTAAACCAGCTATTATAGTAGTGATATTTGAATCCAAAATTGAAGATAATGCATTATGGAATCCTTTATCAACTGCTGTTTTTACTGATAATCCCTTCTTTAATTCTTCTCTTATTCTTTCAAATATAAGTACATTAGCGTCTACTGCCATACCAACTGTAAGCAAGAATGCTGCAATTCCTGGTAATGTAAGTGCAACACCATTTTCTGCAAATATTAAAAGCACTAATGTTGTATACAAAGTTAATGCCATTGAAGCAATAATTCCTGGAACTCTATAGTATACAATCATGAATATAAAGATAATTGCTATACCAATAACCCCTGCTTTAATAGCATTAGGTAAAGCTTCTTCCCCCAATTGAGCTCCAACATTACTAATTGATGCCACTTCTATACTTACTGGTAATGCTCCAGCATTGATTAAACTTGCTAATGTTTTAGCTTCTTCAACATTTGAACTACCAGATATTATAGCTTCACCATCTGTTATTGCACTTTGAACTTTTGGTTTTGATATTAATTCATCATCCATATAAATACTTATTGTTTTACCAATATTTGCAGCTGTTGCTTGTGCAAATTTATTTTTTCCTTCTGCATTAAGCTTTAATGATACTACTGGTTTATTAGTTTGGTTATCCATAACTACACTTGCACTTTCAATATCTGAACCGCTTATAACAACATTTCCATCTGAATCTTTAAATGTTAATTCGCCAGTAGCAGATAAACTGTCAACTAATTGTTTAGAATCATATTGTCCTGGAATTTCTACTCTTATTCTGTTGCTTCCTTCTGTGATAACTGTAGTTTCGGCAACACCCAATTTATTAACTCTTAAGTCAATTAATTCACGAGTTTTTTCTAAATCTTCAGCACTAACATTTTCATTTTTTATTTCCATTAGGACAGATACTCCACCTTGTAAGTCTAGTCCTTTAGTGATACTTTTTTCAAAATTTTTAACTTCCCATCCACCTATTTCAAAACCTTTAAAACCTGCAAATGCTAAAAAGATTATAACAATAAAGGATAGTATAAACAGTATTGTACTTCTGCCTTTTGTTTTCATGTTCTTCCCCCTCTGTTGGTTTCATATCATTATTCATTATATTATGTATATCTTATAATATCAAGCAACATTAATATCTTATGGCATTTTTAGACATTCTATTCTGTAATATTTTAATTTTTTTAAATTTTATTACAGAATATAAAATTCCATCATCTGTAGTTATATCAAATATATCTATACCAATGATGGAATTCATAAAAATTTCAGATAAATTCTATCTACGTTTTAACTAAATGCTGAATAATAAATCTGTATAAGTTGGTAAAGGCCAATACTCTTTTCCTACTACTGTTTCAAGAGCATCAATATCCTCTCTTAAATCATCCATTGCTACAACAACTTCAGACTTATAAGCATATGCTTGTTCATAACTTTCTTCAATACCTTCAACCTTAATAAGAACATTTTCAAGAACTTTTACCTTTTCATCGACACTATTTGTCAAAATACATATTTTTTCTAAAAGTTCATCTTGACAATTTAATCTAAGTGATAATCCAGTAGATTTCATTTCATTAATTCCTTTAGCTAGTTTTCCTGCAAAATTTATTACTGCTGGTAATATCTCTCTCTTAATCATTTGAAGCATAGTCAATGCTTCAATATTAATTGTCTTACTATAGTTTTCTAAGATTATTTCATATCTTGAATGAACCTCTTCCCTTGTAAGCACCTTGTGTTTTTCTAATACTTCAATATTTTTTTTATCTAACAATGACTTTATTGCTTCAACTGTTGTTGCTATATTAGGAAGTCCTCTTTTTGCCGCTTCTTCAATCCAGTCCTCAGAATATCCATTGCCATTAAAGATAATTCTTTTATGCTTCTTAACAGTTTCAATAATTATGTCATTAACTTCAGATTCTATATCATGTGCTCTTTCAAGCCTATCAGCAAATTCTGAAAGTACTTCCGCCACTATAGTATTAAGAATAAAGTTTGGACCAGCTATTGAACCTGATGATGGGCACATTCTAAATTCAAATTTATTTCCTGTAAAGGCAAAAGGAGAAGTCCTATTTCTATCTGTTGCATCTTTAGGAAGAACTGGTAAAGTTGCTACCCCTATTCTTAACTTTTTATTTGTTGTTACTGCAAGCTCGTCCCCATTTTCAATTTGCTCTAGTATATTAGTAAGTTGCTCCCCTAAGAACATAGACACTATTGCTGGTGGTGCTTCATTAGCTCCAAGTCTATGATCATTACCTGCATTAGCTGCTGAAGCTCTTAAAAGTGGAGCATATTCATCAACTGCCTTAATTACAGCCACTAAAAATAACAAGAATTGTTCATTTGCTTCCGGTGACTTTCCTGGCTCTAAAAGATTTATTCCATCATCTGTAGCCATAGACCAGTTATTATGCTTTCCTGAACCATTAACCCCTGCAAAAGGTTTTTCATGTAAAAGACATACAAGACCATGTCTTAATGCTACCTTCTTCATTACTTCCATTGTAAGTTGGTTATGATCTGTTGCTATATTAGTAGTAGTAAATACAGGAGCCAATTCATGTTGTGCTGGTGCAACCTCATTATGCTTAGTCTTAGCATATATCCCAAGCTTCCAAAGTTCTTCATCAACTTCTTTCATATAGTTTGAAACTCTTTCTTTAATAGTTCCAAAATAATGATCTTCTAGTTCTTGACCTTTGGGAGCTTTAGCACCAAATAAAGTTCTCCCGGTTAAAATTAAATCTTTTCTTTGATCATATAATTTTTTATCTATTAAGAAATACTCTTGTTCTGGTCCCACTGTAGTAATAACTCTTTTGGTGTTTGTATTGCCTAACGCTCTAAGCACTCTTACCGCTTGCTTTGAAATAGCTTCCATAGACCTTAAAAGCGGAGTTTTCTTATCTAATGCTTCACCGTTATAAGAACAGAAAGCTGTTGGAATACAAAGTGTATCATCTTTTACAAAAGCAGGAGATGTACAATCCCATGCAGTATATCCCCTTGCTTCAAATGTAGCTCTCAAACCACCAGAAGGAAATGAAGATGCATCAGGCTCGCCTTTAATCAGTTCTTTACCTGAAAACTCTAAAATAACTTCTCCATTACCTGTTGGATTAATAAATGCATCATGCTTTTCTGCTGTAATTCCAGTCATTGGTTGAAACCAATGAGTAAAATGTGTTGCTCCCTTTTCAATTGCCCAATCTTTCATTGCTGAAGCTACAACCTCTGCCACTGATAGCTCTAATTCTTTGCCTTCTTCAATAGTCTTTTTTAGCGCTTTATAAGTAGCCTTTGGTAAACATTCCTTCATTACAGAATCATTAAATACATTTGAACCAAATATTTCATTTAATCTACTCATTACAGTACCTCCATCAAACAAAAAAGGCGTCCTCAAATATTTTAGATATCTATCTCAAAACAAGATACCTAAACATTTGAAAACGCCGTTGTCTTCTAAAATTCTATTCATTTATATTATACTAATATAATATATCTTTATTTTATTAATGTCAATGTATATTATAATTTTTTTATTATAAAAATAATTTTTTCATAAAAGTATACACAATTATTTTTACATCTTAATTATAACAACTTAACTTTAACTATTCTACATATTTTTCTAAGAAATCAACTACACTTGTCCAATACAATTCTGGATTAGTAGAAGAAGCTTTTGCATGTGCTGCACCTTCTATTACAACCTTTTCCTTTTCAGCATTACACGCCTCATATAATTCTTCCTGCATTTCAAAAGGTACAAAGCTATCACTATCTCCATGAATAAATAGTGTTGGAGTCACTGATTTCTTTACTTGCTTAATTGCTGAAGCATCGCTAATAAAATACCCTGCTCTTATCTTACATATAATATCTGCAATATTCATCATTGGAAATTCTGGTAAATTAAACAATACTTTTAACTGATAGGCAAATTGATCCCAAGCTGACGTATATCCACAATCTTCTATAACCGCTTTTACATTTGAAGGAAGCTCTTCTCCTGAAACCATCATCACTGTTGCTGCTCCCATTGAAACACCAAACAGTACTATTTCTGCTTTGCTATCTTCAGCAATTATATAATCTATAAGATTCATGATATCCTTTCTATCATCCCACCCCATACCTATATAATCTCCTTCACTTTCTCCATGTCCTCTTAAGTCTGGAATCATTACATTATATCCCATATTATAAAATTTCTCTGCATAAAAAGCCATCCCAACTCCATTAGATGTATATCCGTGTACTGGTATAACCCACTTATTACTGGTATATTCATTAATAATCTTATAATTATGAAGCTTTAGTCCATCATCTGACGTGATATATACATCACTATATCCACTCTCATCCTCCAGCCAATTTTTTGTTTCTTCAGTAACATCACCACTAGTTTCTTCTTGTGCCACATCATTTTTTGATGAATTAAAAACCATATCTTTCGAAACACTAGGGTTCACAGCAAGATTATATAAATAGTTGCCACCTATTCCTAAAATTAAAGCACAAAGCAATGCTAATATAACAATAATAACCATAATTATTTTCTTCATCCTTATTTCTCCTTATCAGTATATTGTAAAACCTAAACAATGATTACCTTCATAAAAGTAATTATGACTATTATATATTAAAATTTATTTATTTCATAGTTAATTTTATGTTATACTTAAAATCAACCTCATTTATCAAAAATTTTTTCCATAGAATAAAAAAAAGAATATAATTAAGTTTATATTATTTTAAGTTAATAAAATTTTATTGATTAATTAGAAACCATTATATATAATTAAACTACTAATATAATATGGAAAAATTATAGATTTTAATAATAATTATTATAAATTGCGTTAAGAATTGGAGATTATATGAGAACTAAAAAAAGCAAAGTAAAATTAATTCCGTTAGGCGGATTAGGCGAAATCGGGAAAAATATCACTGCAATTGAATATGAAGATGAAATAATTGTAATTGATTGCGGTCTTTCTTTCCCGGACAATGAGATGTACGGAATAGACTTAGTAATTCCAGATATATCTTATCTTTTAGAAAATAGAGAAAAGGTTAAAGGTATCTTTATAACACATGGTCATGAAGACCATATAGGTGCTCTTCCATATATATTAAAGGAAATTAATGTTCCAGTTTATGCAAGTAAATTCACTTTAAGCCTTATCGAAAGCAAGCTAATTGAATTTAATATGGTATCAAGCTGCTCATTAAACGAAATTACCTTAAAGGAACCTATAAAGACAGAGCACTTTGCCTGTGAATTCATCAGAACATGTCACAGTATAGCTGATTCATGTTCACTAGCAATAACAACTCCTCAAGGCGTAATCTTCCATACTGGTGATTTCAAAATAGATTATACACCTGTAGATGGAGAAGTTATCGACTTACAACGTATATCTGAAATAGGTAAGAGACGAGTTCTTTTATTAATGGCTGATAGTACAAATGCTACAAGAGAAGGCTTTACTATATCTGAAACTATAATTGGACAAAATCTTACAAGATTATTTAGAAATGCTAAAGGAAGAGTAATAGTTGCTACTTTCTCATCTAACGTACATAGAGTTCAACAGGTAATTAATTCTTCTATAACATACGGAAGAAAAGTTGCATTTAGTGGTAGAAGTATGGAGAAGATTTCACAAATTGCCATGGATTTAGGATACTTAAAAGTTCCTAAAAATACTATTATAAAACTTGATGATATACATAAGTATCCTGATAACAAGGTTACTATTATCACTACAGGAAGCCAAGGAGAACCAATGTCTGCCTTATCAAGAATAGCATCAGGTAGCCATAAAAATATAGGTTTAAAAGAAGGAGATTATATAATTATTTCTGCTTCTCCTATTCCTGGAAATACAAAACTCATTACAAAGCTTATTGATATATTAATAAGCAAAGGTGCAGAAGTTATCTATGATGCCATGGAAGAAGTCCATGTATCTGGTCATGCATGTAGAGAAGAATTAAAACTTATTCATTCTCTGATAAAACCAAAATATTTTGTTCCTGTACATGGTGAATATAGACATCTTAAAGAACATGCTGAATTGGCAAAATCTTTAGGTATGGACGAAAAAAATATTTTCCTCTTAGATAATGGTGATGTTCTTGAACTTACAGGTAAAAAAGCTGTAAAAGCAAAATCTATTCATACTGGAACTGTTTATGTTGATGGCAGTGGTGTTGGAGATGTAGGAAATATCGTATTAAGAGATAGAAAAGTCTTATCTCAAGATGGTATCCTTACTGCTGTTCTAGCAATAGATAAGGAATCAAAAGAAATCATTTCAGGACCTGACATAATTTCCAGAGGATTTGTCTATGTAAAAGACTCTAATGATTTATTGAGTGAAGCTACTACATTAATAGAACGTGAAGTAGAAAACTGTCTAGCTAATGATATTGTAGATTGGTATTCAATTAAATCTAAGATTAAAAGTTCACTTGGACAATTCCTATATACAAAAACTAAAAGAAAACCTATGATAATTCCTGTAATTGTGGAAAAAGAACAATAAAACAAATAAGTCATATCAAAATAAATTTTGATATGACTTATTTGTTATTAGATTATAATTATATTTATTTCTATTAGCGATTTCAGTTAATAAATAAATATATATAATAATTTATTTTTGTTACTTGTTATCAAATTTCATATTTCCAAGTAAAGCTGCAAATGGATTATCCTCCATTGCTTCCTTTTCTGCTTCTTTTTTCATTTTTGCCATGATTCTTTGAGTCTCTCTTTTATCTACTTTTCCTTTTTTATCAAATCTCTTTTCAAAAGAAGAAGCTTTTTCTCTAAAGTTACAATTAGCTCCCGTACAAACGTATATTTTTCCTTCACCTTGTCCTCTAATTTCTAATTTTTTCTTACATTCAGGACATCTTGCATTAGTAGTTCTAGATACACTTTCTCTATAACCACATTCTCGATCTTGGCAAACGTTCATTGTACCGTTTTTACCCTTAACTTCTAAAAGGTATTTTCCACAGTTAGGACATTTTTTACCAGTCTTATTGTCGTGAACAAACTTAGAATTTGTTGATTTTACATCTTCAACTAAAGCTACAGAGTAATTTTTCATATCTTTAATAAATCCATGATCATTTCTCTTACCTTTAGCTATTTCATCAAGCTGTTTTTCCCATTTAGCTGTTAAAAGTGGTGATTTTAAATCTGCTGGTACAAGCTCTATAAGTTGTTTTCCTTTTGACGTTGGTATTATATCTTTACCTTTCTTTTCTATAACAAAAGAGTTAAATAACTTTTCAATAATATCAGCTCTTGTGGCAACTGTTCCTAGTCCACCTGTTTCACCTAATGTTTTAGCTGCCTCTTTTCCTACATTTATATATTTATGAGGATTTTCCATAGCTGATAAAAGTGTAGCCTCCGTAAATCTTGCCGGCGGTTTAGTTTGCCCAGTCTTTAATTCTACCTTAGTTAAATTAACTTTATCGCCTTTATTAACTTGTGGAAGTACCTGTTCTTTAATATCCTCTTCGCTATTATCCTCCTCTAAATGATCATATAGCTTTTTCCATCCCTTTGATTTAACAACTTTACCTTTAGCTATTAGCTTTTCACCTGATACATTAGCTTCAATGGTAGTTTGCACATATTCAAATGGTGGCAGCATTACACTTAAGAATCTCTTAACTACTAAATCATAGATTTTTCTTTCTTCTGAAGAAAGTAGTGCTAAATTAGGTTTTTGTTCTGTAGGAATAATTGCATGGTGATCGCTTACCTTAGAATTATCTACAAATCCCTTATGACCATTTATCTTAGTTTTAAGTAGTGTATCAGCTGTTGCTCTATATTCTCCAATGGCAATAGCCTTTAATCTATCTGGAATAGTGGCAACTATATCAGTAGTAATATATCTTGAATCAGTTCTTGGATAAGTTAATATCTTGTAATTTTCATAAAGCCTTTGCATTATGCTTAAGGTTTGCTTTGCTGAGTATCCCCAAATCTTATTAGCATCTCTTTGTAGCTCAGTTAAATCATATAAAGCTGGCGCGTATTTCTTTTTATTAGCTTCTGCTATATTTACAATTTTCCCTTCAGCACTTCTTAGCTTACTTTCAATTTTCTTGGCAAATTCTTCATCAAATATTCTTGAGTTATTATCCTTATTAACCCATGATAATTTATATCCATTGGCATTAGCCCCTAAAGTATAATATGTTTTAGGCTTAAAACTTCTAATTTCCTCTTCTCTATTTACTATCATGGCAAGTGTTGGAGATTGAACTCTACCTGCTGATAATTGAGCATTATGCTTACAAGTTAAAGCCCTAGTCACATTTAAACCTACTAACCAATCTGCCTCTGCTCTACAAACAGCTGCTTTATATAGATTGTCATAGTCTCTACCAGGCCTTAAGTTTTTAAAACCATCTAAGATAGCTTTGTCAGTTTGTGATGAAATCCATAATCTTTTAAGTGGCTTATTAACTGCTACCTTTTCAATAATCCATCTAGCTACAAGCTCTCCTTCTCTTCCTGCATCTGTGGCAATAACTATTTCACTAACATCGCTTCTATTCATAAGCTTTTTAACTTCATTATACTGCTTAGCAGTTTTTTTAAGTACGGTAAGCTTCATATGCTTTGGTAGCATTGGCAGTGTTTCCATCTTCCATTCTTTATATTTATTATCATATCCTTCTGGATCCATAAGTCCAACTAAGTGTCCCATTGCCCAAGTAATTATATACTTGTTTCCTTCTATATATGAACCTTTATTTTGATTACATTTTAAAACTCTTGCTAAATCTCTTCCTACTGAAGGTTTTTCAGCTAAAACTAATATTTTACTCATATATTTACCTCTTCGTTACAGTTTTTATTTATTATATCATATTTTATCAATTAGAATCATCAATTAGAACTTTACTAGTAGTATTTATGTAATTAACAATTTCCTTCATGGTTTCATTCATAAATTCATTGTCTATGTATTTTGCTATTTCATTTTTAATTTCTTTTCTTAAAGTACATTTATTTGAACCCATCTCCATATCACATCCTTTATCATTTAACCTTATTATATATTATAAATTATGTTCTGTTATAAACTATATAAAAGACAGCAGTATTTCTACTGCTGCTTCTTATTTATCCATGAAAATACCCTGTTCTTGCATTTACTGTAACATAAGGTACTTCTTTTCCATCCTTTATAACATATGCAGTGTACAAGTCACCTTCTAAATATTCTACTTTACTTATTTTTTCTCCATAAGTACTATTGATTTCTTTCTCAAACATTTCCTGCCAATTATCTGCTATAGGTGCATTAGCTGTTATATATGCTGCAACCCCACTTACATCTTCAACTTCACCTCCATTGGCCACAAACTGTTTATATAAACTATCTATATCAACAGCATTTAAAAATGTAGAACTCCATTTAATCTTAGTTGCTTCTGAACCACTTTGCTCATTAAAGATATAATTTTTTACTTTCTCACTCATTTCTTCATCTAATACAAGTTCAGTGCTTTCCTCAGGCTGAGTATTTTTTATAACTTCACCTCCAGTTGTCTCATTTACTTCTGGAGTAAATCTCTCTTTATCCTTTGAATTACCACACGTACATGTAATCATCATTGCTGCACATAGTATTAAAGATAAAATTGTTTTCTTTTTCATATCCTCATCTCTTTTTTATTACTATGAATATATTATTTTTTATTTACTATTCTTATTCCAATTATTTTTCTTCATAATTGGCTAGTTTTTCAAAGAAAAGTTCAAAAGCAGCATCATCACCTGTAGTACGTGGTATAAGAATTCCACCAGTCATCAGTGCCATGCCTGAATATATTTCACCGGTACCTTTAAGTTTATATTTTGCTAAAGCATCTACGCCCATAAGCTTAATTTTATCTCTCACCATATTAGCTACAGCTCTAAAAACAACTCCTTGCACTAAAACATTGCCATTAGTATTATCATTCCACTGCCATGCTGCTATTCTACTATTATGAGGATTAGTCAAACGATAATAATCTCCATTGTGAATTAATAATTGATACTGACGATACTTTTTAACTTGCTCTTTCATAGTCTCTTTTTCTTCTTCAGTTAAAGTGCTTAAGTCTAACTCATAACCAAAACTACCTGCCATAGCAACTATTCCTCTTGTATCAAGGGAAGTTATTCTGCCAGTTTGATGATTTGGTACTGCTGACACATGCGATCCCACTGTAGAAATTGGATAAAAGAAACTTGTTCCATACTGGATAAAAGTTCTTTCATGAGCATCGGTATTATCACTACACCATATCTGTGGAGAATAATATAGCATTCCGGCATCAAATCTTCCCCCACCACCACTGCATCCTTCAAAAAGAATATGTGGGAAGTCAGTTATTAATCTTTCCAACAGTTCATATAAGCCAAGTATATATCTGTGAGGCTGCTCACCTTGTCTACTGCTTGGTAAACAAGTACTATACCAATCACTAATACTTCTATTCATATCCCATTTTACATATTCAATATTATTGTTTTTTAATATATCACTAATAGAATTATATAAATATTCAATTACCTCTGGATTTGACATATCAAGAACCAATTGATATCTACTTCTCATAGGATTTCTTCCTGGTATCTTAATGGCCCATTCCGGATGTTCTCTATATAAATTACTATCTTCTGAAACCATTTCTGGCTCAAACCAAATACCAAATTTCATTCCTAAATCATTAATTTTAGAAATTAAAGTAGCTAAACCACCTTTAATCTTGTTTTCATTGACATACCAATCACCTAGGCCTGAATTGTCTGAATCTCGTTTACCAAACCATCCGTCATCTAAAACAAACATATCAATACCAATTTTTGAAGCTTCTTTAGCAATATCTAATATTTTCTTTTCATCAAAATCAAAATAAGTTGCTTCCCAGTTATTAATTAAGATTGGTCTTTGAGATAACTGATATTTTCCTCTGCATACATTATGTCTAATTATCTTATGGAATTGCTGTGATAATTTAGCTGTTCCTTCCATTGAACAAGATAATATCACTTCTGGTGTATTAAATCTTTCACTGGCATTTAACTTCCAAGAAAATGTTTCAGGATTTATCCCCATTACAACACGAACTTGCTTTAATTGATCTTTTTCAATTTGTGTTTGGAAACCACCACTATACATTAAGGCTGCTCCTACACAAAATCCACTTGTTTCTGTACATTCTTTTTCACATAAAAGAATAGTTGGATTTTGCTGATGGCTTGATGTTCCCCTGCTACTACTGAATTCTTCAATGCCATGAATTAGCTCACATCTTTCCATTTGACGTTCCATAGCATGTCTTCCATGGAAATGAATGCTTTGCCAGTTTCCCTCTGGTAAATCAAGGCATAAACTATGAGCCTTATTTATGGTAATTGGTGTAGTTCCATTATTGATTATTACCGTACTTCTTGTAATAATATCCTTCTTTGGTAGAACTCCATACATTAATATTACTTCAATATTAGTAGCTGTATCTTCCATCACTATTTCTAAAGTTTCGGCCTCTTCTTCCGTTGCATATACAGCTGGTAAACCATCAATATTATATTTTCCTCTACTTATTTTATGCCCACTGTATCTTAAATCTAACGCCCTACTACCATCATCATGGGTCACAGTAATAGCTGGTATACGAAAATCCCCAACACCGCTAGTTGAATATTCCTGTGGTAATGTATTTAGTGAATAAGTTCTTTGATTTTCTGCTTCATATATATTGCCAGAGAAACCCATATCTGGATAATCTAATAAATAATCCATAGAACATTCAGTTTTTGCACCATACCAAAGATGGGTTAATACGCCATACTTATCTACCTTCATTTGATATGACGTATGCTCTGTTTCAATTTGAAATAATCTATTCTCTATTTTAATAGCCATATATCTTTCTCCCTTACTACTTATTGAATTTCAAATTCATAGTTCATTAAATCTGCTACAAGTACAATTTTATCAGCATTATAAGATCTAGTAATTCTCATTTTTGAGCCTTCACACTGAATCTTAATATCTCCATCTAAATTAAAGGCTGGATGATTGTTTCTTAATTCCATTAATTCTTTTAACTTTCTTACAACAGGTCTCTCTTGCTCAACTTCTATTTCTTCTAACGAATAATAATGTCTATTAATATCACGTCCATTTTTTGTTCTTTCCATAAGCTCTAAATCATTTTCACCAGCTAACATTCCCACATAATATATTTGTGGAATCCCTGGTGCAAAAAAAATAATAGTCTTTTCCAATTTTTTCAATATCATTATAATTTCCAAATGCTTCATCAACTTTATCATAACACATTGGTGCAAAACCTCTATCTGCCGAAGAAGGAAAGAAAGGAAGAATGTGTACTCCTCCCACTGCTTCTTTATAATACTTATCTAATACCGTGTGCAAATCCTTTAAATTTTTTCCTAAGCTATCAGCATAAGTTATCAACATAATTTCATTTTTAAGTTTCATATATTACTTCTCCTTTATCCTTTTACTGCACCATTAGCAACTCCATTTAAAATTTGTTTTTGACAAATTATATAGAAAATTAAAATTGGAATTAAGGCTAATATATATGATGCAAATGCTAAATTATAATTTGTACCAAATTGTGTTTGGAAATTTAATTGTGCTAATGGAAGAGTATTTTCGCCTGTCCCTGACATAATAACTAATGGAGTCATCACATCATTCCATGTTCCAAGAGCTGTTAATATTGCTACTGTTGCATGCATAGGCATCATCATTGGAAAAATAACTTTCCAATAAGTTTTCCAAGTAGTAGCTCCATCTATTTCCGCTGCTTCTTCAAGAGCTGTAGGAATATTCTTCATATATCCTGAATAAAGCAATATATTCATTGGCATATAAAATACTAAATAAAGAATAATAACGCCAGCACGATTTCCTAAATGCATTTGAGCTGTTTGTTTTACGAGAGGCATCATTAAGATTGAAAAAGGAACAAACATACCACTTACTATATAAAAATATGTTAATTTATACCCCTTTTTCTTATTCATACTTCTTCCTATAACATATCCAGCAATACTGTGAATTAATATTGCCAAGATAATAGTTACAACTGTAATCAGAAGACTGTTGGATAAAGAGTGCCAAAAATCTGTTACTTCCATGGCCTTACTAAAGTTACTAAAACTAAATTTTTCAGGAAGTGTTAGCGAACCTGCCACATCATTAGTCATTTCACTAGGTTTCTTAAAAGCAATAATCAATGCCATATATAAAGGGAAGAATACTGTTATAGTTCCTAAAATAAGTACACCGGTTAATAGCCAGTTTGTCTTTCCTATCTTTTTCATTATAGTTGCTCCTCCTTTTTATTTAATACAGTCATTTGAAATAGTGATATACCCACAATAATTAAAAAGAATATCACTGCATTGGCACTTTGGAATCCAAATTGCCCACCTGACATACCATTTTGATAAATCAAATAAGATATAGATTCGGTGCTCTGTGCTGGTCCACCTTTTGTTAAAGACATAATTTGATCAAAGACCATCAGCATATTTTTTGTGCTAAGCACTAAATTTATTGTTACAAAAGGCATTATTAAAGGAAAAGTAACCTTCCAAAATTGTTGCCATTTGTTTACTCCATCTAACATAGATGCTTCATATACCTCCTCAGGTACTGTTTGTAAACCTGAAATATAAATTATTGTATTCATTGCTACAGCCTGCCATACTCCTACAACTATTACTGCAATCCATGCATATTTTTCACTTGCTAAAATACTATTCTGTAGCCATGAAATATTAAATGTATCTCCTACTGCAGGCAATATATAAGTAAAAAAGAAACTAAATATATATCCAACTACAAGTCCTCCTAAAATATTAGGTACAAAATATATTCCTCTTAACGCACTTTTAAAACGAATTTGTGCATTTAATGCTAAGGCCATAATAATACTTAAAACATTTACAAGAACTGTTCCTACTAAGGCATACTTAAAAGTAAATAAATAACTTTTTCCTACTCTGACATCTGAAAATAAATCTATATAATTTCTAAATCCTACAAACTGGTAAGAACCATATCCCTTATAATTTGTCAAACTATATATAAATCCCTTAATCATCGGTAATGTATTAAATATAAAGAAAAGGATTACAACAGGTATAATAATTGCTAAGAATGTTTTTTCTTTATTTGTCATTTTATTCTTCATTATGCTCCTCCTTATAATACTCTTTTACTTTTCTTATTAAATCTCTATTATATCTTTCCCATTCAGAATCAAAACGTTTTAAGAAAGTTTCCACTGCTTCATCGCTTTCATCCATTAAGAAAGTCTGAATTAATGCATCTACACTCATCTCACTTGGATAATGATGATCATGAAAATCTGCTACTTTTCCAGCTTCTATATACTCTCTCATGCCCCCAATCTCATTAGGAACCTTGAAATTTCCTTCCTTACAAGTGATTCCTCCTTGATCATCTAAATAAATCTGAATAGTTTCATCTTCATATAAAAAACTTAATACTTCATAAATTGCCTCTTTTTTCTCACTGCTTTCTTTCATAACAGCAAAGTTAAGATCAATACCTGAATTAAGTACATTGTCTTCCTTTGATTCATTGGCTGGAAATGTAAATGAATTAATATTCATATCCGGATTTACTGATTTAATTTGTGGTACTGCATAACTTCCAATGGTATACATTGCTGCCTCACCTCTTGCAAATGCTGTACATGCATCATTATAACTATAAGCATATGGATTTGGTTCAGCATAATTTAGCAGCATCTTCATTTTTTCAGCAACTTCTTTATATTCTTTTTCAAAAGTGGTGTTTCCCTTATTTACCTGATTATATACATCTGAATCTGTTAATCCAACTGCCAAAGCATTCCATGGTGCAAGGCATGTCCATGTATCTTTAAAACCTAAATAGATTGGTACTATACCTTCCTCTTCTATTGTGTCACATAAAGCTATAAATTCATCCCATGTTTCTGGTATTTCCCATCCATGTTCTACAAACATATCCTCATTATATAAAATTCCTGCTGCATTAGCTGCATAAGGTAAGCCATATATACCTTCATGCGGGGTAAATTCTAGTTCTTTTTCCATATCAAGATAAGACTGTTTTATATTCTTAACTCCTTCAAAATCTGATACATCCATAAATAAATCAGCATCTAAAAAATTGGAATAGTTTACATCACCTCCAATTGCAACAATATCTGGATAATCTTCTTTGATAAATCTTGTCTTTAAAATTGTCATAGCCTCATTAGGTGAATTAATTGTTAAATGAATATTATCATGTGATTCATTAAATTTGTTTTGAATTTCTTCAAAAGCAGCTACAGCTTCTGGTTTATATGATACCATTTCTACTTCAATTACATTATTGCTAATTTCTTGTCCACATCCTATAAATGCAGTAGTTCCCAATAACATTCCTAAAATTGCTATTTTCTTTCTTGCCATATTTACTCTCCTTCCATTATATTTTACCTCTTTTATACATTTTTTCTTTATGATTTTATTTTAACATACCACTATGTGACTTATGAATATCTACATTTTAGATAATTTATACCAAAATGAGTTATTTTATGTTATACTTTAAATTAATGTATCATTTTGGTATATATTTAATTATTACCCATTTAAGGAGGCAATAACATGGAGGATATTTTATTTTCCATATTTCCAAATAAAAATTTTATTGACTTAGGATTATATCAATACGGCTGGGAACATTGTTCTCCTGCTCACTCTTTCGGTCCAAGTTCACGAAATCATTATTTATTTCATTATGTAATTTCAGGCAGTGGAACACTTATGGCAAATGATTCCAAAGGAGTTACTCAAACTTATCAAATTAAAAGCGGACAAGGCTTTTTAATTTTTCCTAAACAAATTACAACTTATATTGCTGATAATGAAGATCCTTGGGAGTATACATGGCTTGAGTTTGATGGTTTAAGAGTTAAAGAGGCTCTTAATTTAACTGACTTGTCCTTAGATAATCCTATTTATAATGATAAATCAACATATTTAAGAGAATCAATGTTCAATGAAATGCTATATATTGTACAACATCCAAAGGAAACTCCTTTTCATCTCATTGGACACTTATTTCTATTTTGGGACTATTTTACTCGTTCTTCAAAATCTAAACGTCTCTTTGAAACAAGCAAGATGAGTGACTACTATATTAAAGAAGCGATTAATTTTATAGAACAAAACTTTCAAAATGATATTTCAATTGAAGAAATTGCTGAAGTATGTGGAATTAACCGTAGTTATTTAGGAAAAATTTTTAAAAAGAACGTAGGTAAAAGCCCCCAAGAATTTTTAATGAATTATAGAATGGTAAAGGCCACTGAATTATTAAAGTTAACAGACTTATCTATAGCAGATATAGGAAAAGCCGTTAGTTATGAAAATCAACTACATTTTTCTCGTGCCTTTAAAACGATTTTAGGTATCTCTCCTCGTCATTGGAGAAAACAAAATAAATAACACTAAGCAAATGAAAAATATGAGACATGTGCTGCTTTCGTACTCCCCTTTCTATTTTAAAGTGATGAAAGCCTCCCATGTCTCATTATATTTTCTTATCTACAAGAAAATCCTCTTTGATTTTAAATAATTTTTCATATAATATTTCATAAAGTCATGCTAATTATAATAATTCTTTATAAAGTCTTAAGACATTTTTAAAAAATATCTTTTCCACTTCATCATAAGTAAATTTATGCTTTAATAGTTCATCTGCCAACATTGGTATATATGAACAGTCTTTCATTTCAATGTTTCCTGGTATTCCATCATAATCAGAACCTAAACCAATACAGTCAATTCCAGCAATATTTCTTATGTATTTTATATGCTCGATGGTATCACTTATAGTTCCAAAAGTATAACCATTCTTTTCTGAGGATATAAAGTCAGCACAAAAATTTATTCCCATAACTCCACCTTTATGAGCCAATTGCTTAATCATCTCATCATCCATATTCCTCACATGGTTACAAATGCTTCTTGCATTACTATGACTTGCTACGAAAGGCTTTTTGCTATGCTTTAAAACATCATAAAAACCTGCATCTGATAAATGTGATACATCTGGTATTATTCCTAAATACTCCATAGCTTCTAATAATTCAAATCCCCATGATGTAAGGCCATTATTCTTATCTGGCTTAGTGAAGTCTGGCTTACCAATTATCTCTCCCTTTTTATCAACATTAATTTTCACGTTGGGATATCCTATTCCATTGGGATAATTCCAATTAAGAGTAATCATTCTAATACCTCTTTTATATATATGCTGCAAATTTTCTAGACTTCCTTCTATTGCTCCACCTTCTTCTAATGTCAAAAGGCTTGATATTTTTCCATTTGCTTCATTTACTACAATATCTTCATATTTTAAAACTTTAGCAATCTTATCTCCATTATCTGATATTTCCTTATCATAGCACTCTATCATCTCCAATAATGTCTTATAAGTATTTTTATATCTTCTAAAATCGATAAACATGGCAAAATTCTGCATAAGATAATTTCCTTGTTCCATCTTATTTATATCAAGGTGTAAATCATTCTTCCTTAAATTACAGACTATTCCCTTACTCCTTTTTTCAAATATTGCACCTATAGTATCACAGTGCATATCAACAACCTTCATAAAATCCCCCTATTTTTCATTATCTTAAATTAATTTAATATTATTTCTTTTCCTGGTCTTCTTTTAACACTCTTGTAATAAATTCTTCTAGTGATGTGCTTCCCTCCTCTCCCATATCCCTACTTCTTAAAGAAATATTTCCATGATTTTTCTCTTTTTCACCTACAATAATCATATAAGGTACTCTTTCATTTCTTGCTTCCCTAATCTTATAACCTATCTTTTCACTTCTATTATCTATTTCACATCTTATACCATATTTTCTTAATTTATCAATAACTTCATGGCCATATTCCATAAAACTATCGGAAATTGGTAGAACCTTTACCTGTATAGGTGAAATCCATACTGGAAATTTTCCTGCAAAATGTTCAATTAGGATACCAATAAATCTTTCAATACTTCCAAAGATTACTCTATGAATAACTATTGGTCTATGCTTTTCTCCATCGCTGCCTATATATTCCAGTTCAAATCTTTGTGGTAATTGAAAATCAAGCTGGATAGTTCCACATTGCCAGCTTCTGCCTAAGCTATCTTCAATATGAAAGTCTATCTTAGGTCCATAAAAAGCTCCATCTCCTTCATTAATCTTATAATCTAGTCCACCTTCATCTAGTGCTTCTTTTAATGATCGTTCTGCCATATTCCATTCTTCATCACTTCCCATGGAGTCTTCCGGCCTAGTTGAAAGCTCTACATTGTATTTAAATCCTAATGTGTCATACACTTCATCAATAAGCTTTATTACTCCGAGAATTTCAGATTTTATTTGTTCAGGTAACATAAATATATGTGCATCATCCTGAGTAAAAGCTCTTACTCTCATAAGCCCATGCAATGCTCCTGAAATCTCATGTCTATGAACCCTTCCAAGTTCTCCTACTCTAAGTGGTAAATCTCTATATGAATGCCCTTCACTCTTATAAACAAGCATTCCTCCTGGACAATTCATTGGTTTTAAAGCAAATTCTTTGTTATCAATCATGGAAGTATACATGTTTTCTTTATAATGATCCCAATGTCCTGATCTAATCCAAAGCTCTTTGTTAAGCATTATAGGAGTTTCTATTTCAACGTATCCTGCTTCATTATGAAGTTTTCTCCAATAATCAATTAAGATGTTCTTTAATATAACTCCCTTTGGTAAGAAAAATGGGAATCCAGGCCCTTCATCCATTATTTCAAAAAGCTTTAACTCTCTGCCAAGCTTTCTATGCTCCCTTTTCTTAGCCTCTTCTATCATATTTAAATATTTCTCTAATTCCTTTTTAGATGAAAATGCCACTCCATAAATTCTTTGCAGCATCTTATTTTTTTCACTGCCTCTCCAATATGCTCCTGCAACAGAAGTAAGCTTAAAGGCTTTAATAAACTTTGTAGATGGAATATGTGGTCCTCTACAAAGATCTGTAAAATCTCCCTGCTCATATAAAGAAATCTTTTCACTTTCATCAAGAGCATTAATAAGCTCAACTTTATAATACTCGCCTTTTTCACTCATAATCTTTAAAGCTTCTTCCTTTGAAACATCATCTCTCTTAAACTTTAAATCCTCATTTATTATTTTATTCATTTCATCTTCTATCTTTTTAAGATCATCCTGAGTAAGTGATATATCTAAATCAAAATCATAATAAAACCCATTTTTAATAGTAGGTCCTATAGCAAGTTTTACATTACCATAAATTCTTTTTACCGCCTGAGCCATTACATGAGCAGTAGAGTGCCTAATTATTTCTATACCATCTTCACTATCTGCTGTAATTATTTCCACTTTATCATCATTTTTAAGGCCATGATTTAAATCTACTAACTTACCGTTAATTTTTGCAGCTATTGCTTCCTTAGCAAGTTTTTTACTTATTGATGCTGCTAGAGAATAACCATTGCTACCTTCCTCTATTTCTTTCATACATCCATCAATTAATTTTACTTTTATCATAATCTATATAATAGCTACCGAAAATAATGATAACTATTATTTTTCACTTCCTTTCTTTTTACAAAATTCTCTTTACCTTTATTTTCTTTTATATTGTTATAACTTTTATTACTTTCTTTTGTTTAATAAATATAAAAAACATCCATCCCAAACAAATGGGACGAATGCTTATATCCGTGGTTCCACCCAAATTAAATTAAAATTTAATTCATCTTATTTTTATAACGGCGTTGCCGATGGCATTTCTCATATGATACTAAACCATAGCTCAAGGATAGTCTTCTTATAAATCATATTTAGAAATGATTTCAGCCAAGTCATTTCCTCTCTGTAAACTGTATTTTTATAATACTCTTCCTTTTCATCGCAATTTACTATTAACTTACTCTTTTATTTATTATTCTCAAAAAATTAATTTTTATAATTATTTTATAATATTATATTATCATTTTTGTATATTTTTTACAATAAATTCTTTATTTTCTTCTCTTTAACTAAATATATTTTATGTCAAGAGTAAATATTTTACTTGAATATTTTAAAATACTTTTGGATATACTTGTAGATAAATTTATTGAAGGAGGGAGAAAAATGAAACATACTAAAATAATTATTGGAATTGTCATAGTCTTAATAATAAGTATACCAGCTTTTCTTTACTTTAATTATAGTGATAAATCGCTTATAAAAAACACTTCATCTACCAGTACTAGTGGAAGTAATGATACTGATACTAATGTTTCCAATAATAGTTCAAATTCTAATGGTTCTAAAAATAATAGCAGCAATAAGAATACTGAACCCACTACCACTGATTCTGAAGCAAGTACCACTGGTTCTTCAGCTTCAACAGTAACAGCTAATATGACTTACCTTTCACTAAATGATTTTGCCTCATCACTTAGTTGTGTAAACTATACAATTAAAGAAGGCGATACACTAACTTCTATATGTAGCAAATATAATACTTACTGCAATTTAAACACCAGCATAAATTTGGTTACTCTTATTAATAATATTACCAACCCTGAAGAGCTAACCATTGGAAATACATTAAAAATACCTGAAAGTACTTTTGTAAGTGGTACTTTATATAAAATTAAGGAAGGGGATTCCTGGTATAAGATAAGAGATACTTATTATAAAAATTATGATATAGATAATTTTATGAACTTTATCATTGATTTAAATGAGCTTCCAAATAATGTGCTTCCTTTAGGAGAAACTATATTTCTACCAGCTTTGAGTGTATAATTTATATTTTTTGTTAAACTTTCTCTAAATATTTTAAGATATTCTTAACAATAGTTGATTAAACTTCTTTTTCCAACTATACTAAGTTATATAAGTATATTAATATATTTAATATTTTAAGGAGAATTATATGAAATATTTATCTGATTTACATACCCATAGTATAGTTAGTGGGCATGCATATACAACATTATTAGAAAATATAAATTATTGTGCAGAAAAAGGTATAAAAGTTTTAGGTACTTCTGAACATGCACCTTCTATGCCTGGTGCTCCACACTATTGGTACTTTGGTAACTTAAAGGTTGTTCCTAGAGTTATAAACGGAGTTACCATCTTAAAAGGTTGTGAAGCCAATATATTAGACATTGAAGGTTCATTAGATATGTCAGATGAAGCATCAAAAAATCTTGATTATATGATTGCTTCATTCCATGAACCTGTATTCAAACCTAGATCAAGGGAAGAAAATACATTAGCCATATTAAATGTTATGGATAAATATGATAAAGTAGAAATCCTAGGACATCTAGGAAATCCTAACTATCAGCTGAATTATGAAGCCATAATAAAAAAAGCTAAAGAAAAAGACATTATGATTGAAATAAATAATAGTTCATTACTTGGTTCATCAAGAATTGGTAGTGATGTAAACTGCAAAAAAGTTGCCCTTCTTTGCAAAGAAATAGGCACAAAGGTAATTTTAACTTCTGATGCTCATATTAACACATGCATAGGGGTATTTAATAAAGGAATTGAGCTTTTAAAGGAAATACAAATGCCAGAGGAACTAGTAATGAATGATCCTGAAAAATTAATAGCGCACCTTAAATCTAAAGGTAGATTGTCAGATTTATAATAACTTGATAACCTCCCTTTTACTTAATATATAAATAAAAAAGATGGAAAAACTTTAATAAAAAGCTTTCCCATCTTTTTTATATAAGCTCTTGGCGGGGGCAGTCGGAATCGAACCAACATTGACGGAGTCAGAATCCGTTGTCCTACCGTTGAACGATGCCCCTATATACCTAATAAAAAAACATAACTTATTACCATTCCATAATAATACATATTTTACATTTTGTAAATATATTTATCTAATTTTATTTACAAAATACAAGATAGCCTAAAAGGCTATCCTATATATTATATTAATCCTCTTTTTTTCTTAAAGATTTTATTGCATGAGTTAATTTTATAGGATTACCATATCTTAAAGTACCCATTCTATATATTTTTGATGCTAATACTCCAACTAATAAAGTTGATACTATTAAAATCAATGCTGAAACTATCATTTCCATTATTGAAATAGATCCTAGAGCTACACGAGTAACTATAGTCATACATGAAGTAAATGGAACATATGATGCCACCTTAACAATTACATTATCAGGATTCATTAATCCAAATAAAGCAATAAAGAATCCAATCACAAATACAAAGTTGATACTTCCAATACTCTTACCAATATCCTCTGTTTTTGATACAAGCGCACCTAATGCTGCATAAATAAATGCATAGAATATATATCCTATAAGCCCAAAGACTGCAAATGTTAGTACTATATTTGCTGGTATAGCAAGAAAGTTATCTAATAACCCATTCCAAGCTACTCCATTGACTTTATAAGTAATAACTCCACCCCCAAGCATTACTCCTACTTGAATAACACTGGCAATAGTACCTGCAATTACCTTCCCAAAAATCAAGCTATTTGTTGATGTACTTGTTACTAATATTTCCATAGCACGGCTGCTTTTTTCTGAAGCAACTGATGTTGCTATAAGCTGTCCATACATGATTATCATAAAGTATAAAACAAACACTAATATATAAGCATAGAAGTAGTTTTCTGAACTATCTTTTCCAAGAACATTAATATCTGATTCTATTGGCATATTATATATTGTATTTATTTCATTAAAATCAAGTCCCTTTTCACTTATAGCTTGTTGCTTATACATATATCCTAAAGCTTGGTCAAAAATAGCTTGTTCTGAATCATGTAATCCTTTATTTTTTACAAAGTATGTATACTTTGTAAGGCTTTCAACTTCAAATCCACCTTCAACTTGTCCATCTTTCACTAATTTTTCCAATTCATCATTACTACTTGCTGTTTGCCATTCTGAATTTGGATAAAAACTCTTTAAATACTCCATATCTATTATATTATTTTCATCATAAATGGCATATTTACTTTTATCTTCCTCTGACTTTGCTTTTTCATCTTCTTCAGCTTTTTCTTCTGTAGCTAGCTGTGGAATAATACCTGATAAATCTACCATTGATGGTAGACATATTCCTACTATCAAAAAAGCTGTAATTAAAACTGTTGTCAGTATATATGCCTTACTTTTAAAATAATTGTTTAATTCAAATCCTACTACCTTAAAAAAATTATTCATTATTATCACCTGCTTTCAAAACAAATATATCAGTAAGGGTAGGCTCATATTCACCAAACTTTTCTATATCTACTCCACTATTTATAAGTGCTAAAAGTAGCTGTTTCTTACTTATATCTTTCTTTAATTCCAATACGATAAATTCCTTTTTAACTTGATTTACACTAACAAGATTAGAAAAATCATTTTCACAAAATTCCTTTAATTTCTCTAATGAATAGTTGCAAGCACTTAATACAAGCCTATTTTCACCAAATTTCTTTTTTATGTCCTTTAGGTTACCACTTAGAATAATTTCTCCCTTATTAACTATGGCAATGTCTTCACAAAACTCTTCTACATAGCTCATTTGATGGCTTGAGAAAATTACTAACTTATTATCTGCAATAAGTTCATTGATACAATCTTTCAATATTTGTGAATTAACAGGATCTAGTCCACTGAAAGGTTCATCAAGTATTACTATTTCTGGATTAGCTACCAGTGTCTGAGCCAATTGCACTTTTTGTTGATTACCTTTTGATAATGTATCTAATTTTCTATCTGCATACTCTTCTACACCTAATTTTTTAAGCCACTTATAAGTATTTTCTTTTGCTTCCTTTTTAGATAATCCTCTTAAAGTAGCAAGATAAATTATTTGTTCTGCAACCTTTCTTTTAGGATATAAACCTCTTTCTTCTGGCAGATATCCTATCTTATAATCCAATGGTTTGAATTTTTTCCCATTTATTAATATTTCCCCACTATTTGCTCTGAAAACATCCATCAATATACGAATTGTTGTTGTTTTACCTGCACCATTTCTTCCTAATAACCCTAAGGCTTTTCCACTTTCTACTGTAAAAGATATTCCATGTAGAACTTCAGTTTCGCCAAAAACCTTCTTTAAACCTTTTACCTCTAATTTTAACGCACTCAAAGTTTTCTCCTCCCTTTTATGTAGTATTGTATAACTCATATTACATTATAAATAACACTTTGTCAACTTTTTCCTAATAAAATTCTATACACATTTTTCAATACATGTATTGAATTTCCATATACTTTTTACATCCATCATAATCATATTTGCCCTCATTGTCAATTTTTCCTATGATTAATTCCCTAAAACACTAAAGCAGCGGTTTGAGATTACTTCCGCTGCTTAATTTTATCTTATGGTATTAAAATTTTTCCTTATTCCTTTTTATCCCATTCCTTTAATGCTTCTTCTACAGACCTTTGCATTTCTTTAGAAAATGGTGCTTTTACCTTAAAATTATAATGCATTTGCGCATAGTTTTTAGCATTATATTTATTCTTTGCAGTAAATAATTGATCCCTTTTTCTAAACATATCATCAATATCTTCCTTGGAAAGCTCATTATATCTTTCTTCAAAGACTACATATTTTTCCGCAAACCTCTCTTTTAATGGCACCATGTAATCTTCTGGATAATATCCTAAAGTAAGCATTGCCACTGGAAACACATATTCTGGCAAATTAAACAATGTCTTATGATATTCCTTTTGTTCCATTATGTCTCCAATATAGCAAGAACCAATCCCAAGACTTTCTGCTGCTATTACTGCATTTTCTGCTGCTATTACTGCATCTTGTACTGCCAGAACAAAGCTTCCAGCAGAAGGCCCAGCAAAGGTTTCTCCTCTATCCTTTTGAAATTCTCTTACACCATTTACTTCATAATATTTATACCATTTGCTATAATCAGCTAAGAAAATCAATATTAAAGGTGCCTTTGCTATAAAAGGCTGATTATCACAGCTTATAGCTAATTTTTTCTTTGTTTCCTCTTTTCTTACAGTAATTATTGAATATGTCATCATATTACCAGCTGTTGGTGCCCTCATGGCAGCATTTAAGATAATATCTAAATGCTCATCTGATATATTTTCTTCCTTATATCTCCTTAAAGAGCCTCTTTTCATTATGGTACAAATTGTTTCATTCATAAATACCCCTCATTTCCTCTTTTAACCACTTATCTATTACTTAAACTAAAAGACATAGTTAATACTATGGCTTTAAATTTTCTGTTGTTAAACTAAATATGCTGTTAATAACTTAATTGTATTCTCAAGAGCTGAAACATGGGTCCTTTCCATACCATGGGAAGCATGTACTCCTGGCCCTATCAATGCCCCTCTAATATCATTTCCACCTCTTAAAGCAGCACTAACATCAGAACCATACATTGGATATATATCCACTGCATAGCTTAATTCATTTTTCTTAGCTAAGTTTACTAGCTCCGTTACCATATTATAGTCATATGGGCCACTTGAATCTTTAGCACAAATTGAAACATCATATTCACTACAGCTTAAATCTTCTCCTATGCATCCCATATCCACTGAAATCATTTCAGTTATATCTGCTGGTATATATGCTGCTCCATGTCCTACTTCTTCATAAGTAGAAATAAGTATCTTGGTAGTATACTTTGGAGTTATATCTTCTCTTTTAAACATTTCAATCATAGCTATAAGTGCTGATACGCTTCCCTTATCATCAATGAATCTTGATTTAATAAAGCCTGATTCTGTTATGGTAGTCTTTGGATCTATAAAAATAAAATCGCCTGGTGCTATACCTAGCTTTTCTACATCTTCTTTTGACTTTACCACTTCATCAATTCTAACTTCCATGTTTTCATCATCTCTTTTTTTAGTGCTGGCATCTTTAAAAACATGGGCAGCAGGACTTGTACTTAAGAAAGTACCAGTATAAAGCTTACCTTCTCTTGTTCTTATAGTACAATATTCTCCATCTAAAGTAGGTACTATAGGTCCACCTAAAAGAGTGAATCTTAATGTTCCGCTACCTGTTATTGAACGAACCATAGCTCCTAAAGTATCCACATGAGCAGAAAGCCCTACAACTCTCTCATTACTTTCTCCTGGTATTGTTATAACTGCACAACCTTTATTAGTTCTTTGAAAATTATATCCATAAGGCTTTAACATTTCTTCAATTTTATCTATTATTTCAAAACAAAATCCTGTTGGACTATTAAAACTTAATATTTCCTTTGACGTATTTAATAGAAACTCTCTATTCACATTATATTTCATAACCATTTCCTCCCAACTCTTCTTTACATAATCTATTTAAAACTATTTTCCTTCTTTGGTCAATAAATATAAATTACATCTATATATTATTTAGAATTAACTAAATAAATCTATTATTTCATCTCTGGAAAGCTTTCCTATGACATTACTTCCTATTTCCTCACCACTTATGACTTTATTAATTAGTTCTCTCTTATCCTCTTGCAGTCTTATGATATTTTCTTCCACAGAATCTTTAGCTATAAGCTTGATTACTTCAACAATATTCTGCTGGCCAATTCTATGAGCTCTATCGGTAGCTTGATCTTCAATGGCTGGATTCCACCAAGGATCAAAATGTAGCACTAAATCTGAAGATGTAAGGTTAAGGCCAGTACCTCCTGCTTTTAAAGAAATTAAGAATATCTTTAAATCTTCACTTTCATTAAACTCCTTCACCATCTCCACTCTTTTATTAGCTTTTGTACTACCATCTAAATATAAATATCCTATATTTTTTTCTGATAATTCACTACCTAATTTCTGTAGCACAGATGTAAATTGTGAAAAAATAAGTACCTTTCTATTTTCTACAATTGCCATATTTACAATATTTAGAGCTGCTTCTATTTTAGCACTTCTCCCTACATAATCATCTAAAATAAGTGATGGATCTAAGCATAATTGCCTTAGCTTAGTTAGATAAGAAAATACGGTAATCTTATTATCTTCTCCGCTATATAACTTTTGCCTCACTTCTTTTATATAAGACTGATAAACGGCCTTTTGATTTTCCTTCATCTCTACCATGAATTTCTTTTCAATCTTATTTGGCAATTCATCAATTACATCCTTTTTTAGCCTTCTTAATATAAATGGCTTAATAAGCTCTTTAAGCTCATCATACATATCTTCTTTAAGATATTTTTCTTTAAATTTTGCCTCACTTAACAAATATCCTGGCATGATATAATCAAAAATTGACCATAATTCCATTAAATTATTTTCCATAGGTGTTCCACTTAATGCTATACGGCAACTAGCTTTTATTGCTTTAACATACTTGGTGTTTTGTGCCTTTGAATTTTTAATATTTTGAGCCTCATCTATAATACAGAAATCAAATTCCTTTTCCTTATAATATTCATAGTCATTTTTTATAAGACCATAGGTAGTTACAATTACATCAAACTCTTTTTCCATCATTACAGACCTGCTTTTTTTATCTCCATGAATTATTCCCACCTTAAGACTTGGTGCAAATTTATTAAACTCATCTCGCCAGTTATATATAAGAGATGTAGGTGTAATAACAATTGATTTTTTACCTTTTTGACTTAATAGAAAAGCTATTATTTGAATTGTCTTTCCTAATCCCATTTCATCAGCTAATATTCCTCCAACCTTCAAGTTGGCAATTTCATTAAGCCAATTAAATCCTTCTACTTGATAGTTTCTAAGTTTGGCATTTAAATCATCAGGTACTTCCCTCTGTTGCCTATTACTTAAGCCTTTATCAAGTTCCTTTATGGTTTCTTCACCTTTATCAAAAGCTGTTCCTTGATTTTTTAAACTTTCATTTATATAAAGCATCTTATTTTTATCTATCGTTATATTATCATCAGATATATCTAAACTATCTAAGATATTTAATATTCTAATTACTGTCTTATCTTTCAAATCAAGATAGTTATTATTTTTTGTCTTATAAAATCCCTTTTTGTTTTTCATCTGGTTTAAAACAAAATTTAACTCTTTAATGGTGAAGTCCTTTACCTTAAAATAATATCCATCCTCCTCTTCAATAAATGAATATTCTAAGTCTTTTCCTTTAATAAGTCTTATATCTTTAAAGGCATTGTTCAGGTATACCTTACCTTCTTTTAAAAGTTCTTTAAATCTAACTGAAAGCAAATCATATATATCTTCATCTTGCCCAATAAATTTAAATTTGTTAGCCTCTTTAATAAATTTAAGTTTTTCCATTTCCATAACAATTTTTTCTTCATATATCTTGTCACGGATAAAACTCAATTTACTTACGTCTTCAAGCAATGTTATTTTTCCTACGGGATAATTTATATCTACCTTGCAATAAATTTCATCATTAGCCTTAATGAAATAAAATTCTGGTTTTATTAAACCTTTAACTAATCTTTTAACTCCTTCTCCTAAGGATATGTCCTCTGTTATATTAGAAAGAATTGTTAAAATTTTCACTAAACTTTCCTCATTATTAGCAATCATAACCTGTCCTTTATCCATCAACGGCTTATAGATTACTTTTAAAAATTTGATTTGCTCTTTAGTAGGAACATATATTTTTCTGTCATATAAAAATACATCTAAAGAATCATTTAAAGGAATTGGCATCTTATTGGTAGTTGTTACTGATATTTTTCCTTCTTTAATCTTTATATTAAAATGTATTGGCAGCACTTTCTTAATAACTTCTGCCTTATAATTAACATAATCATAATTAAAGATGATACTTTTGTTATCCTCTAAAAGCATTAAAAATTCTTTCAACTCATCTGCTTTAATTTCAAAGTATCTTCCTATTATCCTTTTTCCCTTGGAATCTTTGCTGATTATATTTTTATTAATATAACTGATGATTCTTTCTGCCTCTTCATTAAGTATATGTTTATGAGGATTATACACAAAATTATCATTAAGGCTTAAAAATTTCTTATTTTCCATGCAATAAATAAACTCATTAATAGATTTCATAAGTGCTAATGAACTATCACCAATCCACAACTGAGCAATATACTTTTCATGACCATTTTCCTTAATAGCTTTAAGCCTTGGCTCTATTTTAAGGGAAACTTTTTCAATCTTTATAGGCTCCTTACTACCTTTTTTCTTTTCATTCTTTTTTGCTATCATATAAAATTTATAGGCCACAGCCATCATATGCTTACATTTAAAATCTCTATGTACATATTTATTATCTAAGAAATCCTCACAACTACAATTTTCACCTGAAATTTTTTTATTTGGTAAGTCAACTTTTATGTGAACATTATAATACTTCTCAATTTTTTCATCTTTAACTTTTCCATATATATGATATATACTTTCTATCTTCTTACCTTTAATATCACTTACAAATTTATTTTGATAAAGCCTTTTTCCTTCAATTCTACTTATCTTTGATCCTGATAGTAATATAAGGTCAAGCATTTCATTCAAATCCATAAATTTCACCCCGATTCCTCTATATTTTATACACAATTATAGCACAATAAAAATAACTGCATCTACTAATAATCTATCTTATTCTTTATTGGATTCTATAATAAATATATTTTTTTCCATTATATTTTATCAATATACCCTATCTTATTTCTTATAAAAGATTTTTTTATGGGTATTGCATATATATATTAGGTATATTATTTTTTGAGGAATTTAAAATGATTGATATTGTAGTTGAAACAAAACTTATTGCTAACTATATTAAAAACTTAAGGAAATATTTTCATATGTATCCTGAACTAAGTATGCAAGAATTTAAAACAAGTAAAAAAATTCAAGAAGAACTTAAGAAGATAAATGTTCCATATTTAAATGAAGTAAAAACGGAAGTAATTGCTTCCATCGGTAATAATCAAGGTAGAACCATTGCCTTACGCTGTGATATGGATGGTTTAAAAATAACTGAAAATACTGGTGTACCTTATGCTTCAATTAATAAAGGAATTATGCACGCTTGTGGTCATGATGCCCATATGGCTTCACTTATAGGTGCTGCCATCGTATTAAAAAAATATGAAGATCTTCTTCCAGGAAAAGTACTTCTTATATTCCAACCTTCTGAAGAAAATGCCAAAGGCGCAAAACTAATATGTGAACATGGTTATTTAGATAATGTGGATGAAATATTTGGCCTACATGTATTTACTGACATAGACTGTGGAAAACTCTCTATAGAATCTGGTGCTAGAATGGCTGCCTCAGATAAATTCATCATTCATATAAACGGTAAAGCTGGACATGCTGGCACTCCTCACCAATGCATTGACGCTTCTTTAGTTTGCGCTGCCATACTCATGAACCTCCAATCAATTATCAGCCGTGAGATAGATCCTCTTGATAATGCCGTAGTAACCGTTGGCCATATTGAATCTGGCTCAACTCATAATATTATTTCCAGTAAAGCCTTTATTGAAGGTACAGTACGTACTTTTTCCGTTTCCACTGCTAAACATATAAAAGCATCCATTGAGCGTATTAGCTATGCTACTGCCCTAAGTTACGGAGCTACTGTAAATATTGACTATGAATCTTCTGCCCATCCAGCAGTAATTAATGATATAAATGTGGTAAATACCGCTCTTAATGGTGCAAAAAAAATCTTTACTGACAATACTTTCATTAAAACGCCTCCTATAATGCTAGGAGAAGATTTTTCCATATATCAGAAAAAGATTCCTGGTGCTTTTGCCTTTGTAGGTAGTGGCAATGATGAAATTGGCTGTGATCACCCTAACCATAGTGAAAAGTTTAATATAGATGAAAAATCAGTGATTATTGGCACACAATTATACTTAGCTTATGCTTTAGAAGCTTTATCAAAAACATAATAATTTTCAATATTAAAAGGGAGCCTTACTATCTAGGCTCCCTTTTAGAGTATTAAAAAATCATATAGTCATAGCTTTCATATTTTCTATTGTATCCATCATGAATAAGATTTAGTTTTACCTTCATTTCCTCTTCCATTGAAACTTCTATCCTATATTCATTATACTCTCCATTTCTATAATTAAAGCTTTCACCATCATCGCAATAATGAGTATATGCCATATGCTCTACCCCATTATTTGATCCATAGATTTCTAAATGAAGCATATTATTTTCCTTTTCACCTATATAGTTCATTTCCTCCATAATAGGAATTATAGATCCAGACTTTATATAAATAGGACATGTATCTAGCGGTGCATCTTTTATGATATACTGACCACCAGTAAATTCATCCTTAGTCCAATAATCTATCCAACTATCACCTTGAGGTAAATATACAAGCCTCTTCCTAGCACCAGCCTCTACTACAGGTGCTACTAATATATTATCACCAAATAAAAACTCATCATTTATTTCATAAGTATTTTTATCATATTGATAGTTGTATAATAATGGCTTAAATATTGGTGTACCATCAAGCTCGCATTTTCTATAAGCATCATATAAATATGGAATAAACTTATATCTTAATTTAATATATTTTCTATTTATTTCTTCTGTTTCCCTATCAAAAGCCCAAGGTTCCTGATCCCTAGTTGCCAGTGAAGAATGGTTTCTAAAAAATGGTGTAAATGTACCAACTTGCACCCATCTACTTAATAACTCTCCAGTACAATCAAATCCAAATCCACCTACATCAGTACCGCAATATGCTAATCCACTTAATCCTAAATTCATAAGCATTGGTAGTGACATTCTAAGATGTTCCCAAGTACTTTGGTTATCTCCTGTCCATATAGTTGAATACTTTTGTGTACCAGAATAACATGCACGAGTTACGATAAATGGCCTTTTTCCTGTAGCTTTCTTTAAACCTTCATAAGTGGCTTTCGCCATCATATGACCATAAATATTATGAGCTTCTTTGTGGGCCATAGGAACTCCATCATCATTAAACATTACATCATCTGGCAATGGTCCATTAAAGCTTGCTGGTTCATTCATGTCATTCCAGATACCTGATACACCTGAATCTAACATTATTTTTTGATTATTCCCCCACCAATTTCTCACAGCACTGTTCATAAAATCAGGATATACTGCATCGCCTGGCCATACTTTATTAACATAAACCACTCCATCTTTATCAGTGGCAAAATATCCCTTTTTAAGTCCTTCATCATATATACTATAGCCTTTTTCCTTCTTAACTCCTGGATCAACAATTGTCACTACCTTAAATCCCTTTTCCTTTAATTTTTTCATTATTTCCTCTGGATTACTAAACCTGTTATTATTCCAAGTAAAGACTTTATATCTATCCATGTAATCAATATCTAAATATAAGATATCGCAAGGAATATCTTTTTCCCTAAAGCTATTGGCAATTTCCATCAATCTTTCTTCATTGCCATATGACCATCTACTTTGAGCATAACCTAATGTCCAAAGTGCTGGAAGAGGTGTTCTTCCTGTAAGATAAGTATATCGCTCTACCACTTTATTAATTTGTGGTCCATTAATAAAATAATAATCAATATTACCATCTACTGCTGAAAAGTAATAATAATTACTATTTTCCTTACCCATATCAAAATGAGTTTCAAAATGATTATCAAAGAATATTCCATAGGCATTTCCTTTTTCTAATGCTATTAGAAATGGAATAGATTTATATAAGGCTTCAAAGGTTTCTCCATGTGGCGCTGGATTATCTGTATTCCAATTCTTATAATGATATCCTCGCTTATTTAAGGAGCCTGTTCTCTCTCCTAACCCATAAAATAAAGTATCCTCATTCATAGTTTTTTTGACAAATACTTTAAATTCTTCTTCTTTAGCATATTCATGTCCTTCATCCTCTAGTAAAGTGTAATCACCACTACGTCTTATAAAGGGACTTCTTTTTCCTCGATGATCTGAACATATAAGCTCATTTTCTATGGTATATATATCTATCATAAATTCATCATAAACTTTTATTATAAGAGCTTCTGTGATAATGTCGATAACACCTGTTCTTTTCTCCACTGTAAAATTACATATATTATTATCTAAATATTCTATAGCTTTAGATTTTCTTCCCTTGGAAATCTTTGGTACAAAGAAATTTATTATATCTTTCGTAATAATCTTTATATATGCAGTACTTTTCTCATAATTAACGCTTACTGTATTTTCATCAATAGTATAACTTAATAATTCTCCAAATTTTTCTACCATAATACCCTCTTATTCTTATATATTTTCTTTTATTATTTTAGCAGGGTTCCCACCTACCACTACATTGTCTGGCACATCTTTAACAACAACAGCTCCAGCTGCTACAACTACATTATTTCCAATTGTCACACCTGGTGTAATTATACTTCTTCCACCTAACCACACATTATTACCAATGGTAACTGCCTTACCATATTCAGCACCACTACATCTTTTTACTGCATCTAGCGGATGAGTGGCTGTATAAATATGAACACCTGGTGCTAAAAATACATTTTTTCCTATAGTAACTGGACATACATCTAATATTACGCAATCAAAATTGGCATAGAAATTATCACCTACTTTGATGTTATATCCATAATCACACTTAAATGTTGGTTCAATAAATATATTTTCTCCTACTTCTCCCAAAAGTTCTTCTAATATTTCTTTTCTCTTCTCCATTTCAGTTTCAATTGTATTATTATAAATTCTCGTAAGTCTTCTAGCATTTATTCTTTCATTTACTAAAGTTTCATCTCCAGATAAATACATTTCTCCATTAACCATTTTTTCTTTCTCACTTCTCATAATTAGCTCCTCTTTAATAAACAATTTATGTTATTATTAATATAATACTGTAATTATATATTAACTTTTACCTTAATACTTCATTAAAAATTACATTTTTATATAACAAAACTGCTCTAGGAGGATTTATGAATTCAGATTTACTTAATTTAAAAGAAAATAAAAATCATGGAGATTTTAATATTTTGCTTAGCACTTATAAAGGTGAAATAACAGAAGCCTTTCCTCATGTGGTATTGCATTGGCATAAGGAAATAGAAATGACCTTAATCCTAAAGGGAAAAGCTGAATATAAAATAGATTTTGCTACATTTACAGTGAATGAAGGAGATATTGTTATTATTTCTCCTGAAAGTCTTCACGCCATCAATAAAATTAACAGTTATGATATGGAATGGACAACTATAATATTTAGTCTTGATTTGCTTAAAAGTCATCTTACTGATGGATGCTCACTAAATTATATTTCCCCTTTGCTGAATAAAAGTTATAAGCTACCTGTAATAATCAATTCTGAAAGCTCTGGTTATAAAAAAATTTATTCAATTATTAAGGAAATCCTTTCTACATATGATAAAAAAGATATTGCTTATGAATTAGAACTAAAATCCATGCTATTTAACCTCTTTGCAAATTTCTATAAATATAACTATGTCCATAAAGAAAATAACTATAGTGAACTTACTAATGATATTCAAAATAAAATGAAAACCATCCTTAATTATGTACAGGAAAATTACAATAGAGATATTTCTATTAAAGAAATTTCTAAGTTATGTAATTTCAGTGAATATTATTTTATGAGATTTTTTAAAAAATATTCTGGTACTTCTTGTTTAAAATATATTAATAACTATAGATTAGAAAAAGCTGCTGAATTATTAAAATCCACTGCCTATTCTATTACAGATATTTCTTTAGAATGTGGCTTTAACAATTTATCGTATTTCAATAAGTTATTTAAAAGAAAATATCATCTTACTCCAAGAGAGTTTAGGGATAATATATAAATTTTAATATTGCCTTAATATACCTTAATAGGTTATACTAAATGTGCAAAATAAATATACATTTAAATTTGGAGGTACTAAAATGAGTTGTGGATGTTCAAACTTAGGAAATGACGGAAAAGCTGTAGTAGATTTAGTAAGAAGTAAAGGAAAAGCTGATCTTAAATTAAGAAATGCTTATGAGATAAATTGTTCTTGTGGACAAACTTTTACTATGGAAATATTAGTTGATAGATGCCCTCATTGTAATATGACATATGGAGTTACACCATGTAGCCAAGGAGATGTTAATAACATCAAAGCTGCTGGAATTAACTACTAATATTATTTAAGCCCAGCAAATTGTGCTGGGCTTAAATTCATATTGATAAATCTTTTATTTCCTTCATCACCTATATATCTCATAACAATATTAATTTAAAAGATTAAAGTAACTAATTTTAGTTTTTTCGAATATATTAGATATTATATCAATTAAAGGAGTATAAAAATGCATATTTTTTCTTCTATTTTACTTGCATTTTCCTCAAGCATTGACAGTCTGATAATAGGCATTGCCTATGGAGTAAAACAAATTAGAATAAAACTCATCATTAATTTAGTAATTTCCATAATTGTAACGTTAACAACATTTCTTGCTATGTGTTTAGGACACCTTATTTGTGATTATATTCCCACTGGCATTTGCAACTATATAGGTTCAAGTTTATTAATAATAGTAGGCTTATATATTCTTTGGGATTATTATAAAAAAAAGCATAAGCATACGGAAGAAAACTTAGTAGAATTTATTAACTCTTTAGATTATGACGAGATAGTTGATCTTAATAAAACTGCCGACATAAATGGCTCTGGAAACATTGAAATAAGTGAAGCAATAACTTTAGCATTATCCTTAAGCATCAATAATCTTGCTTTAGGAATTGGTGCTAGTATTTCAGGTATAAGCATATTTCTCACCACAATTTTAACCTTTGTTTTTAGCATCATTACAATGAGCATAGGATTAAAACTTGGATCAAGGTACTTATCAAAAATTTTTGGTGAATACTCACCGCTATTTTCTGCAATTATCATAATAGCCATGGGTATATTTGAATTTTTCTTTTAATACTAAAAGACAGCTAATGTAAGCTGCCTTTTTATTTAATCTTTTCCATAAAATTTTTCAGGATATTTTATTTTTTTAAAATTGATAATAGATACTAGATAATTAAATATCTAACTTTCCCCTATATTTATTCCTAGCATTCCTGATAAAAAACCTACTATAACACATAATGCAAATCGTATAAGTTCATAAAGTCCAAACTTTGAGCTGGCACCTAATAATACTCCTGTTATATATAGTGCTATGTAAAAGAATACTCCCACTGCTAGTCCAACTAACCATCCGTTTTTACCATGAAGCTTTGCTGCTAAAATTGTTCCAAATACCAAACCAAGCGAAGTAATAACAACATAAAGGCCACTAAACATAGATTCACTTATTTCAACAAATGTCATAAATAGAGATAATATTGCTGTTAAAATTACTGTTACTGCAATAGAACCTATTAATCCCTTTAAGACACAAGAAAAATAATTCTTCCAGTCCATAAAAAAACACCTCCTATGCTTCATAATATGAAGCAGTAGAAGGTATTATTCCTTACATCTTATGCGTCTTTAGTTATTTTTTGAGCAACAGAATTCTTTGTTACTCTTATTCTAACTCTATCTGGACCACTTTGAATTACTAATTGATCTTCATCTATTGTGATGATTTTTCCAACGATTCCACCTCTTGTTAAAACCTCATCATTAACTTGTAATTCAGCTAACATGTTATTATATTTTTTACTTCTTTTCTTTTCTGGTAATATTAATAAGAAATACATTATTGCAAACATTGCTGCAAAAGGTATTACTATTTGAATTAAAGCTTGTGCCATAATTAAGTTCACCCTTCCGTATTTAATCTACATAACTTTTGTATCACTATAAATCATACTTCATTTTAAATATACTGTCAAATTTAAAATATAAACTTAACATTTTTTTAATATTTATCAAAATATTGCCTATATCATTAATTTAGATATAGGCAAAGTATTTTTATTTATCTTTTTTACATCCCCATGATTCAAGCTTAGCTGCCTTGTATTCTGCAAAAGTACCATTATCAAGATTATCTCTTATCTCTTGCATCATATTATTATAGAAATAAAGATTATGTAATACTGCAAGTCTCATTGCTAGCATTTCTTTTGCCTTAAATAAGTGTCTTATATATGCTCTTGTATAGTGTTTACAAGCTGGACACTTACATCCTTCATCTATTGGTCTTTCATCTGTTTCAAACTTTTTATTCATGATATTTATCTTACCATTGGCAGTAAATAAATGTCCATGTCTACCATTTCTTGCTGGAAGAACACAGTCAAAGAAATCAACTCCTCTTTCCACAGCCTCTAGAATATTTTCAGGTGTACCAACGCCCATTAAGTAAATTGGCTTATCTTCTGGTAAATGAGGAACTACTGCATCAATTACTCTATACATTTCCTCATGTGTTTCACCAACAGCTAATCCACCTATTGCGTATCCATCCATATCTAAACTAGCAAGATGCTTAGCATGTTCAATTCTTATATCTTCATAACATCCACCTTGGTTAATACCAAATAGCATTTGCTCTTTATTTATTGTATCAGGTAGTGAATTTAATCTATCCATTTCTGCTATACATCTATCAAGCCATCTATTTGTTCTTGCTACTGATTGAAGAACATACTCCCTTGTAGAAGGATTTGGTATACATTCATCAAAAGCCATTGCTATTGTAGATGCTAAATTGCTTTGAATTTGCATTGATTCTTCAGGCCCCATGAATATCTTCTTACCATCTATATGAGAACTAAAGTACACCCCTTCTTCTTTTATCTTTCTCATACCAGATAATGAAAATACTTGGAATCCACCTGAATCTGTAAGTATTGGTCTATCCCACTTCATAAATTTATGTAATCCACCCATTTCAGCTACAACTTTATCAGATGGTCTTAAATGTAAGTGATATGTATTTGATAACTCAACTTGACATCCTATTTCCTTTAAATCCATTGATGATACTGCACCTTTAATAGCTGCTAAAGTACCAACATTCATAAAAACTGGTGTTTCTATTGTTCCATGAGGAGTTTCAAATCTACCTCTTCTTGCCTTACCTTCTTTTTTTAATAAAGTATATTTTTTACTCAAAATTTCACGTCCTTTAAATTATGTTACTTTATAATCATCGAATCTCCAAATGAGAAGAATCTATATTTTTCTTTTACAGCTTCATTATATGCATTCATAACTTTTTCTTTTCCTGCTAAAGCAGATACAAGCATTATTAGTGTTGATTCTGGTAAGTGGAAATTAGTAATCAGCTTATCTACTACCTTAAACTCATATCCTGGATAAATGAATATGTTAGTCCATCCACTTTGTGCTCTAACCATTCCATTTTCATCACCAATAGTTTCTAAAGTTCTTGTAGAAGTAGTTCCAACAGAAATAATCTTTCCACCATTTTTCTTTGTATCATTGATAATTTTAGCATCATCATCTTCTAAATGATAGAATTCTGAATGCATTACGTGTTCATTTACATCATCAACCTTTACAGGTCTAAAAGTTCCAAGTCCTACGTGTAAAGTTACATATGCAATATTGACACCTTTTTCTTTTACCTTTTGTAAAAGTTCTTCTGTAAAATGTAAACCTGCCGTTGGTGCTGCTGCTGATCCCTTTTCTTTAGAATATACAGTTTGATATCTTTCCCTATCTTCTAATCTTTCAGTGATATAAGGTGGAAGAGGCATTTCTCCAAGTTCATCTAAAACTTGTTCAAATATTCCATCATAGATGAATTCAATTACTCTATTTCCTTCCTCTACTATATCAACCACTTTACATTTAAGTTTTCCTTCTCCAAAAGTGAATATTGTTCCTATCTTTGCTCTTTTACCTGGCTTAGCTAGACATTCCCATTTATCTCCTTCTATTCTTTTTAAAAGAAGAAATTCTATTTTCCCACCAGTATTCTCTTTTTCACCTATTAGCCTAGCAGGTAACACTCTAGTATTATTTAATACTAGAGTATCTCCTGGATTTAAATAGTTTAAAACATCATAAAAATGTTTATGCTCTATTTCACCTGTAGCCTTATCTAACACCATTAATCTTGAATTATCTCTCTTCTCTAAAGGGTGCTGAGCTATTAGCTCTTCTGGTAAATGAAAGTTAAAATCACTTGTTTTCATCTTTTACTCCTTAATCCTCAAAAAAACTTGCTTGCTGTTTATTCTTCTTATTTACTCTTGTGCGTCCAAGATGTTCATAAGCTTTATCTGTAGCCATTCTTCCTCTAGGCGTCCTTACAATGAAGCCTTTTTGCAATAAATACGGCTCATATACATCTTCAATAGTCCCCAATTCTTCACCTATATAATAGGATAAAGTTTCTATTCCTACTGGACCACCTTTAAAGTTATCTATAATAGCTTCTAATATCTTATTATCAACATTATCAAAGCCTTTATTATCCACTTCCAATAATTCCAGTGCTGCCCTTGCCTCCTTATAGCTTATTAAGGAATCTGAATATACTTGGGCATAATCTCTTACTCTCTTTAATAACCTATTAGCTATTCTTGGAGTTCCTCTTGATCTCCTAGCTATTTCCATGGCACCTTTTTCTGTAATATCACAACTTAAAACAAAAGCAGACCTTACTATTATCTCCTTAAGCTGCTCATCTGTATAATAAACCATATTACACATTACACCAAACCTATCTCTTAACGGAGCTGTAAGCATTCCCACTCTAGTAGTTGCTCCTATTAGTGTAAAATGTGGTAAATCAAGTCTAATAGACTTTGCTGCTGCTCCTTTTCCTATAACTATATCAAGGGCATAATCTTCCATAGCAGGATATAGTATTTCTTCAACATTTCTATTTAACCTATGTATTTCATCTATAAATAAAACATCATTATCTTTTAATGTTGTAAGTATAGCTGCCAAATCTCCTGCTCTTTCAATAGCTGGACCTGATGTAATCTTAAGATCTCCTCCCATCTCTTTAGCAATTATATTAGCTAATGTGGTCTTTCCTAAACCTGGAGGTCCATAAAGCAAGACATGGTCCAAAGCTTCACCTCTAGATTGTGCTGCCTTAATAAATACATTGAGTTTCTCTTTAACTTTATCCTGACCTATATATTCATTGATTTTCTGTGGTCTTAAACTTAATTCACTGTTGCCATCTTCCTTCAATTCAACTGGTGTAATAATTCTCTCCACTATTTCACCTCTATCCCATTAAAACTTTTAAACAATCTTTAATGATATCCTCCAATGATGCAGTTTTATCTACTTGTTTAAGTGCTGTTTCTGCTTCTTTTTCTGAATATCCTAAAGCTAATAATGCACCTAAAGCTTCTCCAACTGTATTTGTATTTACCGTTGGCTGTAAGTCTTCAAATCCTTCTTGAATATCAACACCGCTCATTATATCTTCTTTCTTAATTTTGTCCTTAAGCTCTAATATAATTCTTCCAGCAGTTTTCTTACCAATTCCCGGGGCTCTACATAAATGTTTATCATCTTCCATAATAATAGCATATTTTAGATTATTTATTCTGCTGATAGATAATAAAGATAAAGCTGCTTTAGCTCCTACACCACTAATTGATAATAAAAGTTTAAACATTTCAAGTTCTTCTCTATCTTTAAAGCCATAAAGCCCAATAAAATCTTCTCTCACTATTTGTTCTAAATAAAGCATAACTTCATCATTTATTCCTGGCATTTCTGCCATTGTTGCACCGGAAGTAAATATCTTATATCCTATATTATTATTTTCAATAATTATATAGTCTTTATTTATTCCCATGTATTTTCCTTTAATATATTCGTACACTATATTTATCCTCCTGCCCCACTATTTCGCCTACATTCTACTTTAACATTTTAATATCTATTTTTCAATGAAAAAAGCTGACAAAACAAATAATATTGTTTGTCAGCTTATTTACTTTTATATAATTTTAATCAATGAAACTATTGTCCTGTAATAGAACTACCATATTGTTCCATAACATCAATTGATTGAACATCTCGAAAAATATTATCAATAGCGTAATCGTATGTATTAAACTCTATTTTATGAGCCATTAGTTTTGAAATAACCTCTTCTTTTTCTTCATTAAATACTAATTCATCTTGCAATTTTTCAATTATATTAGATGTATAATATAGTTGACATTCTCCTTCTTCTATACCAATTTTATAACAAACTGTATCTACTATATCATCAAAATCATTGGTTAAATCATCATATGCTTCTACTTCTTCAACTCGTCTAGTTTTATAGTAATAATAATTATTTATATATGCTTTTGCCATTGCATAATCATCAAAACCTTTTACATTACCACTAGGCATAACTAGCAAATACTCATTGCTTGGAACTATATTCATATACTTCCCTCCATTTCATCTTTGCTACTAAATACTTTTGATATTTATTAGTTTTGTTTTTTATTTCTTTTACATTTTTATTGTCCCCCTTTATCATTTTTGTTATACAAACGCTAGGACATATGATAAAGGGAGAATAGCATAAAAATGGGATCTTACTTTCATTAACTAATATATCCACTTAGTATTTCTTTTGCTTCATTCTTAGTATCATAACCAAGCTTAAAATTTTTAATATCTTCTTGATCATTTTCTGGAATTGTATTCACCATTCCACTACTTCTGTATATATCACTTTCATCTTCTATAAATACCTTGCCATTTTCATCACTCTTATATATTGCAAAATATCCATCTTTTTCACCTAAATAGTATTTATTAGGTTCAACTGTTACTTCTTCCTCATCCTTATTTAGCACTACTTTCTTTTCACTTAAACTTTCCACACTATAGCCTTTAGAAGCATAGTAATCTACTAAAAATTGTTCATTTACACTGTCAATTTCATTATCAAGTTTAAAGTCTTTTAAAGTTTCTGATTTTTCTACTACTCCATCTACCTTTAGTATTATCTTCATATCATCACTTAATAAGTTGGTATTATTATATACTGCGGTTTTAGATTGATTATCACTGACATCTTTATATTTACTATTAGTTAATCTATCTACAATAAAATAAGTTGAAAAAAAGCATACTATAAGTAAAACTATAAATAAGTTCACTCTATTTCTTATTCTTTTTTTATTTTCCTTCTTATCTTCGTTATTATATTCTTCTTCATTATAATCTTGGAAATTATTATTCATAATCAATCACTCCTTTTATGAATAATTATTTCCATTTTTTTCTTTGTTATTCAACATTTTTTAATTTTCAAAAGATTTTCTATCTAAAATAATATTCATCAAGATAACTCCTTACCTTATAAGTTTATACAACAGTACCATTTAAATAAAACATAGCAATTTGTATTCTTCTTGCAAATCCTGTTTTGTTTAATATTGAATTTATATATCTTTTTACTGCTCCTTCAGAAATAAACAGCTTCTTTGCAATTTCCTTATTGGTAAGTCCACTTGCAATTTCTTTTACTATTTCCTTCTCTTTTCGTGTAAAATTTAATAACTCTTCTTTATTTTGAAAAATTTTCTCAATAAATACATCTCTATCTGACCAATCTATGCTTTTGTACATTAAATCTTCCAAATAAATATCTTTAATAGTATCTAATATCATACTTGACTCACTACTTTTTAAAATATAACCCTTTGCTCCACATTTCATTGCTTCACCAATATATTCATCCTCATCAAAAGTCGTTAATATAATAACCTTTGTATCGCTTCTTTTCACTATTTCCCTAGTAGCTTGTATACCATTTACTCTTGGCATTCTTACATCTAAAAGTGCTATATCTACCTTTTCTCTACCACAATACTCTATAGCATCCATACCATCACCAAAAGCATTCATCACTTCTATATGTTCATCATAAGAAAGCATTATTTTAAAACTTTCCCTTATAAGACTATCATCGTCTGCCAGTACAATTTTAATGCCCATTTAATAACTCCTTTATACCAATTTGGTTAAATAAAATCATTATCATTTATCAAAAAATTATAGCCTTAAATAAAATTTAATATCTTCACCATTCAATAACTAAAATATTATAATCTTCCTTTATTAAAGATATTCTATATCCTTCTTTTATCAGCCAGTTAATTAATGCTCCTTGTATTATTTCATCTTCATCATCTATAGCTAAAATTGCTGTAATCTTATTCATTCCCATTGATTTACTTTTATTTATATTTTCTATGACCTTTGCCTTATGACTTTCAAATACTTCTGACTTTTCACCTTCTAAATAATTCATAAGATCCCCCTATAATTTTACTTTCCTTTTTATTTATAGTATTTTCCTATACTATTTATTACAAAAAAATTATAGAGAAAGCTAGTACTTTCTCTAAACTCTTATGATATTTCTTCTTTATCCTTTATTAAAGTTAAGCCAGCTAATACTAAATATAAATTTTTATTAAAATAACTATTCTTTTTTACATATTTTGGTAATATAATATAGGTATGATATTTTTTTAAGTAAGGAGTATGATTATGAAAAGAAAATTTTTAAGTATAAGCTGTTGCTTTTTCCTTTCTCTATCACTTATATGCTGTAGCCAAGTAAAGAGTTCTCTAGATGGTAATGATACTAGTATTATCACTTCAGCTAGTGATAATACTAGTATCTCTTCCCAAGATGAAACTTTAATAAACGATGCATTATCTGTTGATGAATCCACTTTGCAAGATAACGAAGCCACTACTAATGTTTCTACATCAACTATCTCTGAAAATCCGAAAGAAAATACTAACACTTCCTTAGCTATTGAAAAAAATACTACTGTTGAAAACTTATCTTCTACTGAAGACTCTAGTTACTCATCACAAACATGTAGATTATTCTTTTATAATTCCGTTGACGGAAGAAGATATTATGTAGATGAAAACATTCATGTTGAAGAAAATGCCCTAGTATCTGCTTTAACTTCTGCATTACAAGATAATAAATACAGCTCTGACTTTATATTATTATCTAATCAAATTGGTGTCAGCAGTGCCACAGTAGATGCTGCTAACAATGCACTTACAGTTAAATTCAATGATTCATTTGAAAAATATATGAATCTTGACCCTGCTTCTTCCTATGAACTTATATATACTTTAATTAATACTTATGCCTATAATTATAAGGTGAATAAAGTTTCTCTTTACTTTAATAATCTTCAATATACAGCAGCTCCAAGTGCTGATGAAAATGGTTGGTATGCTCCATATTTTGATTCTTCAATATCTTATAACAAAAACTAAAAAAATACTCAAATCCTATCCTGGATTTGAGTATTTTTTATAAATCAAATATTTCTATACTTCTATCTAAGATTCCATTTAAATAAGCAAGTATAACACCATAATTGGTTATAGCTACATTTTGTTCCTTGCATCTCTTCACTCTTAATGTAACAGTCTTTCTATTTATCATACATGCACCACAATGAATAACTAAATCATACTTTGATAAATCCTCTGGAAAGTCATGGCCAATCTTATAATGATATTCTAAATCTACTCCCACTGCTTTATTTAATAATTTAGGAATCTTCACTCTTCCTATATCTTCATGGGAAACATTATGTGTACAACTTTCACAAATAAGTATTTTAGAGTTTTCATTTAATTCTTTTATCTTCTCAGTTCCATCTACAAAACTTTTTAAATCACCTTTATGTCTTGCAAATAATATAGAAAAACCTGTAAGATTAATATCTCCTGGTACAATTCTTGATACTTTTTTGAAAGCCTGTGAGTCGGTAACTACCAACTCTACATTCTGAATATCTTCAAGAGCTGATGATAACTCAGTATCCCTTACTACATACGCCTTTATCCCATAATCTAAACAATCTCTCAAACATTGCACCTGCGGCAATATTATCCTTCCCTTTGGTGCTTCTGAATCTACTGGTATTACAAGAACTACTTTTCCATCATAAGGTACAAGATCACCTATTATAGGCATTTCCTCTTCTTCTTCTTCCAATCTTATAGCAATTCCTTTTTTTAATTCCTCAATACCTTCACCGGTTTCTGCTGAAACAAAAAAGGCTCCTGTATATTTTTTTCTTAAGTACTGAAGACTTTCTGTTGACATTACATCAATTTTATTAATTACTAAAATGCTTGAAATATTATACTTTTTAAATTCTATTTTCATATGATAATAGTTGTCTTCATCAATATCATTTACATCCATTACATACAATGCAAAATCAGTTCTTTTTAGCATTTCAATGGATTTCTTCATTCTAATTGATCCAAGCTCCGTCTGATCATCAAGACCAGCTGTATCAATAAATAGCACCGGTCCTACAGGGATTAATTCCATGGCTTTTAACACAGGATCAGTTGTTGTTCCTGGTACCTTTGATACAAGACATAAGTCTTGTCCTAAAATCCCATTTATAAGTGATGATTTTCCTGCATTGGTTTTACCATATATTGAAATGTGTTTTCTATTTGAATTCGGTGTGCTATTCATCATTATCACCTACCTTCATTTGCTCTTTCTTTATCACACTATCTCCCCTACCAATTTCCACTTTATAACCTGATAAATTTATTCTTCTTTCAATGCAATTTCTACATTCGGCTGCTTCATCACCAGTGCATATCTTTCCATCATATAAAGCATATTTATCTCTCACCTGCTTTGGTGATAAGTTTGGCATTACTACATTTGCTCCAGCTTTCAATCCCTTTTCTCTTCCTAATGGATCTATACTTCCTAAGGCAGTAGTTGCTGGTAACATAGCTTTAGGTACCATAAGTCGTAGTAAAGCCAACATTATCATAGTTTTTTCTACAGTACCACCTACTTCATTTCTTAATGGTGTATCCTTTTGTGGAATAAAAGGCCCTATACCACACATATGTGGATTTAGCTTCTTTATAAATAAAAGATCATTTACCAAATCTTCATTACTCTGATTAGGTAAACCAATCATAAACCCTGCACCTACTTCATAACCTATTTCCTTTAGATTATATAAGCACTGTACCCTATTTTCATAACTGGCATTAGGATGCAAGCTTTCATATAATTTCTTTGTTGCAGTTTCATGTCTTAAAAGATATCTGTCTGCTCCAGCTTCAAACATTCTTTTATAAGACTCATAACTTCTTTCACCTATAGATAATGTTATTGCATTTTCTGGATATTTTTCCTTTATAGCTTGTATAATTTTCACCATTCTCTCATCAGTAAAATAAGGATCTTCGCCTCCTTGAAGGACAAAAGTTTTGTATCCAAATCTATTACCTATGGCTGCACATTCTAATATTTCCTCTAAAGATAATCTATATCTATCTGCTTTGCTATTATCGCTTCTTATTCCACAATATTTACAATTTCTTACACAATAATTAGTGAATTCAATAAGCCCTCTCATATAAACCTTATTGTCATAATACCTTGTTCTTAACTTATCACTTTTCTTTATCAAATAATCTTTTTCATCTTCATTTATCTTATCTAGTACATATATAAGTTCCTCTTTTGTTGCATTATTTTCATAATATAACTTATTAATTATATGCTTTATATCCATTTTTACCTCACATAATCCTCTTTAAATTACAACCTCTTATATAATTTATATCTTATTTTTTTTTACTTTTATTGTCAATATAGATGAATATAGTTATAATAATAATTTATTCTCCTCCATTAAAAATACGCATCAAAATGATGCGCATTTTTAATTAGTTGCAATGGATTTAGATAAATCTGATTTTAACTCAACCCATTTTCCTAAACTAGTTTCATTTATTCCTTTGCAAAGTATATAATCACAATTAATATCTGATATACTTAAAATCTTTAAGATTGAAATTAAAGTTTCCTTAAACGTAGCAACTCCAACTTTAACCGCTTCTTTTAATATATCTTCAATATTAGTTTTAACATCTGTAACTACTTGAAGCATTTCTCCTAAAATAACCTTAAGTACTTCTGACATTGATACTTTTTGAGCAAGTAACAGGCCCTTACTAATAACAACATCATAGCTACATGGATATTTTACTTCTATTCCTATATTAATTTTATTCTTTCTAATAAGCATACATGGCATTGGTAATTCTAATGTACTCACTACTTTTTTTAATGCATCTGTCATATTATCTTGTAAATCAGTAACTATTTTCTTCTGCTTACTTACTTTTTCAACTGCTGTATTGGTGGCAGTCTTAATCTTTTCTCCAACTTCTCCAATTTTTTTCTTAGTAGTAGATTCTCTTAAATCAATCCTATTCCAACCTTCATCTTCCATACTGTAATATCTTATTTCTTCATCATCAATAAAATATCGTAATTTTATCATAGATTTAAATTTTTCACAAATTTCATTAATTTTGCTATTTTCTAATGTCATAGTCTTTTTACATAAGCTTAGCTTTAATTCTGGAACTTGTATCTCTGGCAAGATGATTTTAGCTAAACACTGCCCACCTTCTACAGCTTTTTCAGTTATAAAATCACATTTTTCAAGTCCAATTCTAAAGTTTCTATTGTTAATTGCATAAACTGCTTCTTTAATCTCTTCAGCCATAACTCCCATTTCAGCACTTACAAATTCATTATATCCACCAAAATATTCATGTATTTCTTCTATAATATCAGTTATTTCTTTTGCCATTGTATCCTCTTATTAAATGATTGTTTTATAAATATATTATGCTTTTGTAAATTTTTTGTGTTTTTTCAAATAAATAATATTTTCCACTAATTTTCTATACACTTTTAATAAAATCTTCATAAAATATCTTTAATTTTAATTAATAATTTGTTTACATTTATGTTAAAATAATCTTATGAAACTTAATTTCAAATAATTTAAAAAAAGAAGTGATAATAATGTTTTTTGTTAATACTCTCTACTTAAATATTTCAAAGATTAAATCAAAAACATTTAAGCTAAATGAAAAGCAAATGTCATTTTTTAATGACTGTTTAAAAAATATATGTGAAGAAACTAATCTTCTAATGCTTGATAACTTCATACAACATGGAAATACTACTTGCCTTTGGCATAGCATTGCAGTAGCATACTATGCATATTGTTTTTCACAGTTTTTTAATATTAAATGTGATGAAAAAAGCCTTATATATGGTGCGTTGCTTCATGATTACTTCTTATATGATTGGCATATTCATGACAAATCCCATAGGTTTCATGGATTCAAGCATCCCAAAACAGCACTTAACAATGCTTTAAAACATTATTCTTTAAACAAAAGGGAAATAGATATAATCAAAAATCATATGTTTCCTTTAACCTTAGTGCCACCTCATCATCGTGAAAGTATTTTGGTCAATTTATCCGATAAAATTTGTTCTTCCTTAGAAACTTTTAATGGCCACATGTATAAGAATTTAAAGGAGAATACTTCATTGTATCCTAATAAGAGTACTGAGAATTAATTTTAACACTTATCTCTTTTCATTGCGTAAAAATAGAGGTAGCTTACTATGTCCTACCTCTTTGCTGATATTAATAATTATATATTTCTTTATATTTATTATCTAAGTATTCAAGGAAATACTTAGCTTGCAAATCTTCTCCTGTAATCTTTTTAATAAGATCTCCAGGATCATAAAGATTAGCTGCTTCATGAACATTTTCCTTTAACCATTTATGCACTGGCTCAAGGTTTCCTTTGCTCACTTCTTGATAAACCTCTGGTATATCCTTAATCATCTTATTTAACATTTGTGACCCATAAAGATTTCCTAATGCATAACTTGGGAAATAGCCAAATGATCCATCTGACCAATGTACATCTTGTAATACACCTTCCTTATCACTTGTAGGCTCTACCCCTAAATATTCCTTATATTTCTCATTCCATACTTTTGGAAGGTCTTTAACCTCTATAATATCATTAATTAAAAGTTTTTCTATTTCATACCTTATTATTATGTGAAGACTATAAGTTAGCTCATCTGCTTCTGTTCTAATAAGCGATGGTGTAACTTTATTTAATGCCTTATAAAACTCTTCTTCTGAAACTCCATCAAATTGTTCATTAAATTGCTTAATTGCTTCCTTATATAAGTAATTGCTAAATTCTCTACTCTTTCCAATGATATTTTCATAAAATCTTGATTGTGATTCATGAACTGCCATAGAAGAAGCAACATTTAAACCAGTACCTTCCAATAAATCTGGTATATCTTGCTCATAAAGTGCGTGACCACCTTCATGAATAGCTGAAAATAATGCTGAAGTAAAATCATTTTCATAGTAATGATTAGTTATTCTAACATCCTTATTAGTCATATCAAGTGTATAAGGATGCTCTGTTTCATCCATTCTTCCTCTCTTAAAATCAAAACCCATAAGATCTAAAATCTTTAAAGATAAGCTTTCTTGTTCTGATTTAGGAAAATGATTATGGAAGAAGGAATCATCTATTGTCTTTCCTGTGACCTTTATTTTATTTAATATTTCTACTATACCATCCCTTAATTCTCCAAAAACTTTATCAAGCTTATTTACTGTAAGGCCTGCTTCATAATCATCAAGAAGGGCATCATATTTATTATCTTCATAGCCTTTGTATTCTATAGACTTTTTAGTAAGATCCACTATTTTTTCTAAGGCTGGTTTAAACACATCAAAATCACTAGCATTTTTTGCTTTTTCCCATGCCACTTCTCCTCTTGATGCTGCTAGTGAAAATTCCTTGATAAATTCTTCTGGATATCTCTTTTGATTTTCATACTTTTTCTTTAGCTGTTCGGTCATTCTCTTATGAATATAATCAAATTCACCCATATGACTTTCAAAAAATTCTATAAATTCTGCAATTTTTGGTGATACATTCAAGCTATGCACTTCTGTTTGAAAGAATGATAATGTTTCTGCCCTTGATTCTGCCATAGCTTCTGGCATTCCTGTAGTCATATCCCAATACATAAGGTTTCCTGCTGTAGTATAGTGATTTATTTTTTTTAAATATTCAGCAAATTCTTTTAATTTTTTTTCTACTTCACTCATATATATAGCTCCCACTTTAATATTTTTATATGAATCTATACTACCACTTTATATAAAATTTTTCCATTGATTTAAAAAGATGATTCCTGTTCACAGTATTGAAACTATCCTTATATATATGTTAAAATAAGATAATAATAATATATGCTGATATACATAAAAATTAATTTAATATAAATTATAAATAAAGGAGTATGCTTTTTATGAATAAAAATGAAGTAATTAATATATTAAACTTTAGACATGCCTGTAAAGAATTTAATAACCAAAAAAGTATAAGTAAAGAAGATTTAGATGTTATCCTAGAAGGAGGTCGCTTAGCTCCTAGCTCTGTAGGTATTGAACCTTGGCACTTTATTGTTGTAGAAAATAAAAATCTAAAAGATAAATTAAGTGAAGTATGCTTTGGTGGAGCAAAACAAATTCAAACTTGCAGTGACTTTATTGTATTATTAACTAGAACTGCTGATGAAATCAAATCTGATTCTCATTACATCGAATATTTACTAAAAGATGTGCAAAACCTTACTGATGAACATTATAATATGATGAAAGGCTTTTTAAAAAATGTAGATAATATGTTTGATAATGATAAAGCCTTCCAAGCCTATGCAACTGAACAAACATATATTGCTTTATCAAGCATGATGCTTACTGCTGCTATGCTAGAAATTGATTCTTGCCCTATTGGAGGAATGGATAAGAAAGCTGTTACTAAAATTCTTGTGGAGGAAGGTTTGCTAGACACTAAAAAGTTCCAAGTAACCCTTGGTTGTGCTTTTGGTTACCGTGCTAAGCCTGCCACTCCTAAGAAACGTCAACCCCTAAGTGAAGTATCTACCATTGTAAAATAAACATCAACTTTTATTAAATTTATAATTATTAATCAAAAATATATAATCTAAAAAGTAATAGGATGTATTTTTGCATCCTATTACTTTTTTACTTCTAAATTAACTTGATATTTCCATTGGCTCATCTACTGTGATTCTTATTTCTAGAACACATCGCTTAGTGGCCTTTTGGATTACTATCTTAAGATTTTTATATTCAAAACTTTCTCCTACCTTTGGTATCTTTCCAAACTGTTGAATAACCCAGCCATTAACTGAATTCACTTCAAATTCATCTTCCAAATCAACCTCTTCTAATACCTTTTCTATATTAGCGTTACCTCTAACAATATATTCATCTTCACCTATCTTTTCAATATCATTTACTACCTTATCATGTTCATCCCAAATTTCTCCTACCAATTCCTCTAAAATATCCTCTAAAGTTATAATCCCCATGGTTCCACCATACTCATCTGCTATAAGAGCCATATGAGATTTATTATTTTGTAAAACTTTTAGTAAGTGCGATAACTTCATATGAGGTTGTATAACATTAAGCGGTTTAATTATGCTACTTATTTCTTCATTGTTATTATTTACTACAATATTAATAAGATCCTTTTCATTGATTATACCAATGACATTATCTATATTATCATGATAAACTGGAATCCTTGAAAATCCACTTTCAATAAATAGGTTCAGCAGTTCTTCCTTGCTACAACTATCTTTTACGGCAATCATATCAACACGTGGTGTGAAAGCTTCTATAACCTCTTGTTCATTAAGCTCTATGGCACTTTTAATTATTTCTAATTGCTGTGGATTTATTCCACCTTCATTTTCTGCTTCTTCAGCTATTGTTAATATTTCATCTTCAGTTATACCTGAATGCTTTTGTATTTTTAATACCTTGCTTATGAGCTTTTTCCAAAGACAAAATATATGATTTACAGGCTTTAAAATAATGCAAAAAACATTAAGCAATGGTGCTGAAACTATGGCAAAACTTTCTGGAATATCTTTTGCTATACTCTTTGGTGAAATTTCACCAAAAATAAGTATTAGAATAGTCATAACAATAGTTGATACTGTAACACCTGAACTACCTAGTAACTTTGTAAATAAAACTGTTGCTAAAGATGCAGTGGCAATATTAACAATATTATTACCAATTAAAATTGTTGATATCACTGAGTCATACTTTTCAGAAAGCTCTAAAGCAAGCTTTGCTTTTTTATTACCCTTATTAGCTATACTTTTTAGCTTAATCTTATTTAACGAAGAATACGCAGTCTCTGTTGCTGAAAAATAAGCAGACATTGTAATTAATAAAACTAAAATTAAGATACTCGATATACTATCTTCCATATATTTATTTCCCCTCATATTTAATTTAAATCTTCATTCCCTATATCAATACCCTTATTTACATCCTATTCATCAATCCTTTCAAAATATAACCCAAAAAAGACATAACCTCCATTTTAAATAAAAATGCAGGTTATGCCCTATATTATAATTTTCATGTTTATCATATATAACTTAGCCGTTTGTTCATCATTTTCACACGACTTATACATTTAGCTTCCCTTCCTTTTTACCATTTATAATATTCTATTCATATAAATACAAAATATTTCCTATTAATAATATAATATCATATTTCTGTAATTTGTAAAAAAATATAAATAACTCTATGTTCTGAGAACCTTTATGAATCTAATTAAAAATATACTTATAAAAATAAGAGCACCAAAGAAAAGGTGCTCTCATTTTTATGCTGAACATGGCATAAGCTTATCTATTTTCCATTATTAATATGAATCCTTCTATTCCTTCCACATAGGCTCTATATATTCCTTTATCAATTTCATTCTGTCCTTAACCCTTGGTTTAAAATATGAAGCAATAATAATTACCATATTCTCCTTAGGATTAATGTATATAACATTGCCACCATCCCCTAAAGCAGCAAATGAATGCTCTTCTTTATTGTGAAAAATAATATCACCTGGCACCTCAATTTCAAGTGGTTCAAATAAATATTTCTTAGCAAAATTCAGTACAGTCATTGCTGTTGTATTTTCTATAATGCCAGAAAAAATATCTGGTCCTATAACAGGTGCATATCTAAATTCTCCTATCTTTCCTTTTCCCCCAAGTAAATCTAAAGAAGATTTCACCCAATCTTCACTTGTAAAGTACTTTGTATACGGTGCATATTTGTATTTATATGGAGCAGTCATGGTCATCATATGATAAAGTGTAATGCTCTGAATTGTTTTTTCACGTTTCTTTACAATATAATCAGGAAAAAAATCTAAAATTGGTTGATGAATACTCTTTATATACCCCTTATCTATTGCTATACCAATTAAAATCGAAAGAATACTTTTGGTAACTGAAAACACATGAAAGGGACTGTTTTTTGTACATTCATTTTCATAATACTCATACACAGATACTCCATTCTTTTGCACTATAATAGCACCAGTATTCCCATACTTTTCTCTAATGATTTGTTCTAATTTTATTGTATCCATTTAAAATTCCTCCATTTCTTCAAATGAGTTCAATTGGCAAATAGATGTCAACCTTAATTATATGATCTTTTTCTTGCTGAGGATTATTTAAGTACACCTCAAAAGGACAAGCATTTCTTGGAACATATCCACTTGTCATAAGCCATTGTTGATACACATAATCCCATGCATCTTCAAATTTCTCCTGGGTGATTTCAAAATGTCCCACTGCATATAATCCACCTTCTATAGTCATTACGCCAAGCATTCCGTCTTCCTTTGCTGTACAAGACTTAGGAACAGTTATACATAAACTAGTTCGAAACTGTTCTTCCTTTCCGAATTCAGGATTATCATGATACATGGCAAGAACTTGATTTTCATCAGCTTTCAAAAGTTTCTGTTTTGCTGCAGCTCTAAAAAGATTTTCCATTAATCTTGCATATTCCTTAGCTAACGAAGTGTAGTTACCAGTGTGTCTAATATATACCACCTGAAATTCTTCCACTTTTTTAAGTTGAATTTGTCCAGTTATAGAAAACGGATTTGTTACCCATTCTTTCTTTTTCTCAGATTTATTGTACATGGATATAAAAATATTTTCTTTGCATTTCGTGCTATATTTTTTTCTATACTCAAAGGGACTTATTCCATAATAATTTTTAAAAGCTCTTGAAAAAATAGCTGAATCAGTAAATCCTAAATCATATGCAATATCAGTAATATTTCTATCTTCTCTATGGGCCAGCATAAACAAAGCATACTCCATACGAATTCTATTTACATAATGAGATAAAGACTCATGTAATACACTTTTAAAAATACGGTTAAAATGATATTTTGAAAAACCAGCTACATCAGACAACTCTTTGGTAGACATATTCCTCCAATAGTTATTTTCAATATAATCTTGAACCTTATGTATTCTACTAACATACTGACACTTATAATCATCTAACACTTTTCCTCAACCCCTAAAACATGCTTTAAATTAATACTTGTCTTTCAAAGCCATATTCGTGTAATGTAAGATTATCATCAATTATTTCATTCCAAATCTCAATATTATTACAATTCATTTCTTCAATTATCTTTTCATATATCACTTTAAGCTGTGGTAAATCATCCATCTTAGCCATTCTAAAATTCATCATATCTCTCCTTAAATTACCCATTAATTAATATTCAAATTCAATCTATTTTTTCTTTTTATAATCTAAAGTAAGACCAATAGCAGCCCCTAAACATAAGCCTATTGGTATTTGATTGAATATCACACCAAAGATAATTCCTACTCCAGTAAAAAGCGGGAAGTAATAACTATTATTCTTTTTATCATTGTTTTCAATCATAAATTTCACCCCCTATAATTAACAACTATTATCTTATTATACATAATTTATGGATTATAATTCCAGTTGTTATGTAATAAAATAGAATTTATATAAATATCGGTTGTCAGCTTATGTCTCCAGTAAAAAGAAGTTGCAATTAAAATAGATCCTAATATATAAATATTAAGGTAGCCTTACAATATCTATGTAAAGCTACCTTAATTCTATTCTTATTATGATTTTATCTTATTACTTCTATGATTTCATATGTATCAATAAAGGGCACATTAAACACTAAATCTCTTTTAATATATGCTTTAAAAATATTTTTCTTTCCACCTTTGATTCTCTTATAAGTTCTATAAGCTTCAATTTCACTAAACCCTGTATAATATATCTCTTCAGAATCAAGTCCAGCATTCTGCACTACTATAAATTCCTCTATTTTATCATTACAACCATGATTTTCAATACTCTCTAATTTAATTTCTTTTTCATCATTATTCATAATTAAAGTATTCCTTTCTATCCTTTGTATACCATTCACATCTTCTGCAAAAATCATATATATTTACTTATATCATCTGATTTATTATAACACAAAGCATTTAGCTCCTAAAATACCACTTACATGATTATAACTTTTACTTTCTTTTTCAACTATTATTTTCAAATTATAACAATCACATTCTGAACACTTAAAACTTTCGTTAAATTTATTTACCAATATATTTTTTCAGCTTTTCCAAATTTTCTATATACAAAGATACTTCTCCACATTTAGGACAAATGCAAGCTTTGGTTTTTCCTATGCTTTTTGGAATTATTACTTTTAATCTAATGAATAATAAAAACGAAGAAATGATTAAAATTTTATTTTAGTATTTCATTATTAATGGAGCAAAATATACGTTAAGAAAAAAGACACCTTCTATAAAGTAATACCTCATAGAAAGTGTCTATATCACTATTTCTACAACTCCGAGTGTAATGAAGAGTTGTTTCCTTTAGCTATAAGAATAATATAAAGTTGGAGGAAATATCTGAATAAGTCTTAGAAACTCTTTATTCCTGAAGAAGAATATGCGTTAAGAAAATTTATTTGTCTGAGCGACAGCGAGTTATAAATTTTTAGCATATCCTACTGAAAGAATATTAGTGTTTCAATACGAAATAAAAAACACTTCCTATAAAGTTTTCACCTCATAGAAAGTGTCTATATAACTAATTTCACAACTCTGAGTGTAGCAAAGAGTTGTTTCCTTTAGCTATAAAGGATATTATAAAATCGGAGGAAATATCTAAATAAGTTGCTGGAATTTCATTGTTAATGAAGAAGAATATGCGTTAAGAAAATTTATTTGTCTGAGCGACAGCGAGTTATAAATTTTTAGCATGTTTTGCTTCAGTAATAATAGAAATTCCCAATGAAATTTAGTAATTTCCGGAGATTTTATAATCTCCTACTCATCCCAGCCTTCTGGGAATTCTGCATTGTGGTAAACTTCTTGAACGTCATCATCATCTTCAAGCAAATCTAGCATCTTTTGGAACTTCTTAGCATCATCTTCATTGATTTCAGTATATGTATCTGGAATCATTTTTACTGATGCTTCTAAGAATTCTAAACCTTGAGCTTCTAGTTCTTCTCTAACTGCACTGAAGTCTTCTGGTGTAGTAGTTATGATAAATACTTCTTCTTCATCTGCATTAAAATCTTCTGCACCTGCATCTAAAGCCATCATCATGATTTCATCTTCATCTAAATCACCTTTTTCAATAACTATTTCACCTTTTTCTTGGAACATGAAACCAACACATCCACTTGTTCCCATATTTCCGCCACCTTTAGTGAAAGCTGATCTTACGTTACCAGCTGATCTATTTTTATTATCTGTTAAAGTTTCAACTATTACAGCAACTCCTGATGGACCGTATCCTTCATATACTATGCTTTCGTAGTTAACTGCCGCTAACTCTCCTGAAGCTTTCTTAATAGATCTTGTTATTGTATCTCCTGGCATGTTTGCTGCTTTAGCTTTTGCTATAGCATCTCTTAATTTAGGGTTATTTTCAGGAGCAGGACCTCCATTCTTAACTGCAAGTACTATTTCCTTACCTATCTTTGTGAATATCTTTCCTCTTTTAGCATCTGCTTTCCCTTTTTTATTTTGAATATTATGCCATTTTGAATGTCCTGACATTGTTATTTCCTCCTAAATTGCTATTTTTTAAACTGTATCAATTATACCATATTTATTCTAATTTAACAATTTTCTATTTCAAGTATTTACTTTCAACTTTTTTCTTCCACTATTTCATCATATAAGGATTTTGTTTTTTCAACTGTAGGTAAATTTAGATAATATTCATCCTTTGCTGTCTTAATATAAATATAAGGGCCTTCACTATTATATAAATATAATCTTACATTTTTATCATCTAGTTTAAAGTATCCTTTTTTCTTGCCATTGCCAAGGATAATACCATTAACTACCTTATTAACCATCGGAATTTTTTCTTCTAGTGAAAGTTCTTCAATATCTGCTATATCTATCTTATTGCCATAAAGCCCATAAACCTTGATGTAATCATTCTTTACAGTAGTATTTAATATGTTAGATGAAATAAATAAAACTAGCCCCATACATATAGGCAAAGAGATTATAATCTTTGCTATATTACTTTTACTTTGCATAATACCACCTCATAATTATTATCCCTTCCTTAACTTTACACTTTTCTATATAATATATTACTAATTTTACTTATATAAATATGACTAAAACCATGTAATTACTTAATATAAAACACATTGCTAGAAACAATATATTATGGCTTTGTTTTAATAAACTGTTGAAATTTGATTAACCTCTAT